>CAYPYF010000004.1:4542-5454 GCA_964414675.1 uncultured Dehalococcoidaceae bacterium | reverse complement strand
CGCGAGCGCGACGGCGACCGCAGCAGCGATTGCCAGTTGGCCGAAGATCTCGGGGGGATCCATCCGAGCCCTCCGGCCGGTTCCCTGGCGGTTGGTACCGGGGGTGGGACTCGAACCCACACGGGAGTTACCCGGCGCATTTTGAGTGCGCTGCGTCTGCCATTTCGCCACCCCGGCAGGTGTGACCCAATCCTACCGTAGACTCCCAAATCCACCGTCCGCTCACCACCTACGAGGTCTTCGATGCCCAATCCACTCGTCTTCTTCCAGATCGCGGTGGCCGATATCCCTCAGGCACGGAGGTTCTACGAGCACGTCTTCGACTGGACTGTCGGTGAGGATGGGTTCATCAACCCCGGCGGCCCGGCGGACTTCGATGTCCGTGGCTCGTTCCGGCCCGCGAAGCCAGGCGCGGCGACCTCGGTGGTGCCGTGGTTCCGCGTGGAGGACCTCTGGGCGGCGTTCGAGCGCGTGAAGGAGGCCGGTGGCGAGATCGTCGTCGAGATCCGCCAGGACCACATCGGGCGCCACGTCTGCATCGTGCGTGCGCCGGACGGCCTCACCATGGGCATCGTCCAGGCCTGACTGAGATGACCGCGCTCCCGCCGTCCCTCCGTCGCCGCCCCCCGCCCGCGGCGCTCCGCTGGGCGGAGCACGCGGTCGGCCGCGGCGCGGAGGTGATCGGCGTCCGCCGGCTCCGAGGCGGCACTTCCGCCGCGGTGCATCTCCTTCGCCTCCGCGGTGCGCCGCGCGGCCTCGACGCGGTCGTGCTGCGTCGCTTCGTGCGGGCGGAGTGGCTCGCCGAGGAACCCGACCTCGCCAGCCACGAGGCGCACGTCCTCGACGCCCTGCGAGGCGCGGGTCTGCCCGTGCCGGAGTGGGCGAGCGTCGCATCCGTCGCCGACCTCGACG
>CAYPYF010000004.1:223-4532 GCA_964414675.1 uncultured Dehalococcoidaceae bacterium | reverse complement strand
CGCGGATCGTCAGGGCCGACGGGGCCGAGTGCGACGTCCCCGCGGTGCTCATGACCCGCGTGGCCGGGAGCATCGACCTCGCCCCGCGCGACCTCTCCTCGTACCTGCGGCAACTCGCCTCGTTCCTGCCCGCCCTCCACGCGCTCGGTCCCGCCGAGGGGCTCCCGGCCTATCGCCCGTGGTTCCGCTCGCGACCGTTCGAGGCGCCCGCGTGGAGCACTCGTCCCGAGCTCTGGCGACGTGCGGACGAGCTCGCCTCGGCAGCGCCGCCCGAGTTCGCCGGGACGCTGATCCACCGTGACTACCACCCGGCGAACACGCTCTGGCGGTACGGACGGCTCAGCGGTGTGACGGACTGGGTGAATGCCTGTAATGGCCCGAGGGGCATCGATGTCGCGCACTGCTGCGTGAACCTCAGCGCGCTGTTCGGCGTCGAGGCTGCCGATGAGTTTCGCGCGGCCTACGAGGCCGTCGCGGGGGTGGAGCAGCACCCGTACTGGGACCTGCTGGACGCGCTCGACACCGGCCCGCCCGCCGAGGGGCAGTGGAACGACGCCGGCCGCCTCGATCTGACGGACGAGGTGCTGCGTCCGCGCGTGGAGGCCTACCTCGAGGGGTTGGTGCGCCGTCTGAGCTGACGCGCGCGGAGGCACGGTGGGCAAGCAGAAGGCCCGCCGTGAGGCGGGCCTTCGTGCGAGTCATGGAGCGGAAGACGAGGGTCGAACTCGCGACCTCCTCCTTGGCAAGGAGGCGCTCTGCCACTGAGCTACTTCCGCAGAAACACCATTCTAGCGCCGGGAGCCGGTCGGACAAGTGCCGCCAGACTGACCGGTGCTCATTCTCAGGCCTGCTTCTCCGCCTCGGCCTTCTCCTTCGCGGCTGCCGCGGCGGCCTCGCGCTCGGGAGCCGTCGCATCCCACCACGCGTGCCAGCGCGAACGCGGCAACGTCCCGGCCTTGAACAGCGCCATCGTCTCCGGCACCGCACGGTCGATCGACGCCTGGAGCTCCTCCAGCGTCCCGTTGTTCATGAAGAGCCGGTCGGAGCCGGGCTCGCGCTGCTGCCAGGTGCGCGCGGCGTCCAGGCGCTGGCGTGCTTCCTCCTCGGAGAAGTTGTTGCGCGTCATCAGGCGGGGCAGGGCCACGTCGTAGTCCGCGCCCACGAGCCAGGTCGCGTCGGTCCAGGCGGAGTACTGCGCCTCGATCAGGTTCACCGCTTCGAGGATCGCGATGTCGTCGTCCTTCAGCGTCGCCCGCCACTCGTCGATCACGCGCTTCATCTCGGCGCCGATGTCGCCGATCGCCCTCGTGAGGTCGCGCATGCGCTCGGGCTTGCCGAACACCTGCAGGCCGATCTTCTTGCGGTCGATCATGCCGTCTTCGCCGATGACCTCTTCACCGAACTCCGCGACGATGCGGTCGAACCCGGGCTTGCCGGGGTCGTACATGCGGTGGACCACCTTGTCGGCGTCCGCGTGGATCGCGCCGTACTGCTCCACCATGTACTGACAGAGGTAGGACTTACCGGTCGCGATCGATCCGGTGACTCCGAGGACGAGCGGCATGTGGGTTCCTCCCGAACGCGCCTGTGGCTGCGGTGCGCGCGCAGACTACAAGAGCCAGTAGGCTGGGCCAAGCGCCACATCCGAGATAGGGGGCGATCGTGACCGACGAGGATGTCCGAGAGCGCCTCCGCCGGACCTTTCACCGGTTCGCGACCGCCGAGGCTGCCCCCCAGGGCTCACCGATCTACGAATACCTGTGTGGGATCGTCGCTGGCGACGACATCCTGCTCGACATCGCCGCCGAGGCCTCTCCGGGACAGCCGGTCCCGAACCTTTTCTTCGGTGCGGCCCACGCGCTCCTCGACGAGCACCGGGACGCGGAACTCGCGGAGTACTACCCGAGCCTGGGCGGGACGCGGGTGCTCGACGCCGAGATCAGCGAGGCGTTCCGCTCCTTCGTCATCCACCACGAGGCCGCCATCGCCGACATCCTGCGTACCCGTCTCGTGCAGACGAACGAGGTACGGCGCTCCGCCGTCCTGCTGCCCGCGTTCGCTACGGTCGCAGCGGAGTCCGGTGGGTCGCCGCTCGCCCTCGTCGAGGTGGGCGCGTCGGCCGGCCTGAACCTCCTGGTCGACCGCTATGCGTATCGGTACTCGGGCGCCTCGGCCGGCGACTCCGGCGCGCCGCTGGTGATCGAGACGGACGTCCGAGGCGGGACGCCGCCCACGAGCATCCCAACCGTCGCGTCCCGCCTCGGACTGGAGTTGAATGCGCTCGACGTGCGGTCTGCGGAGGACATGCGCTGGCTGCGCGCCCTCGTCTGGCCTGAGCACGACGAGCGACGCCGGATGCTCTCGGCGGCGATCGCGATCGCCGCCGAGGATCCGCCCGAGGTGCGTACCGCAGACGTCTTCGCCGACCTCGGGCCTGCGATCGAGCAGGCGCCGCCCGAGGCGGCCGTGGTGGTGTTCGCGACCTTCGTGCTGAACCAGTTCACGCCCGAGATGCGGGAGCGGCTGCGCACGCTGCTCCTCGACGCCTCGGAGCAGCGCGATGTCTACGTGGTGGTCGTCGGCTTCAGCGAATGGTTCGGCGGCGAGCGCCGCGACTTCGGCGCGGCGGCGGTCGTCCTCGCGACCCTGCGAGGCGGGCGCGGCTCCTGGCGACAACTCGCCGTCGCCGATCCCCACGGCTGGTGGATCGACTGGACGCCACAGGAGCCCCAGGAGTGGGCCGTCTAGCAGCGTTCACCACGTGTGCTCGGCCTCGTGCGGCGGGTACTTCGTCCGCAGGGCGGCGTCCCAGCGGTCGAGGACGGACGGATCGCGCACGCCCTCGATCAGTCCGGCCTCCGCTGCCTGCGTCGCCGAGATCCGCCCGAAGACGAGCTGGGCGAGCGTGTCGACGCCCAGCCGAAGGTCCACGTCGCCCTCGTGCCGTACGGTCTCGCCACCGCCCGCGCTGAGCGAGGTGGTGAGGCGCCACTTCCCGGCGTTCCACTCGCAGACGGAGTCCACGAGGTCGAACGTGAGGTCGGTCGCGACGGGGTAGGGGCGCTGGAGGAGGGCATCCTCCACGTTCACGAGGCGCGCCATGATCCCGTCGGCGGTCCGCGCGTTCAGCATCCGCGGCTCCACGAGCATGTTCGGGAGCGGATCGTCCGGGCCGGCGTTCGGACGGCGGATCTCCGCGACGTTGTCGTACCCGCCGAGGATCGTCCAGAGCGCCTGGTGCGCCGCCGGCGTCATCGCGAAGTAGTCGGTGACCTGCAGATAGTGGTTGGCTCCGGCCCGGTCGCTGGGCAGGCCGGGGCCGTGGTGATAGACGACATAACCAAGCGGTTCGCCGTCCTCCTCGTACGCGAGGACGACCTGGTGGTGACCGGCCGGCGGGGCGCCGGTCGGCCCGGCGTCCCACATCGCGCGGCCGCGGTGGATCAGGCCATTGCGGTCTTCGCGGTAGCGCCGGTACACGTCCACGAGGAGCCCGAACTCCGTCGCGAGGTCGACCTCGCGCACGCGGCCGGGGACGTCGATGGGCTGGCGCCACTGGATGTCCCGCGGCGCGACGGTGTAGGTGGTGCGGGTGGTGATGCTCGCGTAGCCGTAGCGCCCGTAGATCGCCATCCACGCCGGGTGGAGGGCGGAGATCGCCGCCTCGCGCCGCTCGCGCATCTCCTCGAAGTGGCGCCGCATCGCCGCGCGGAGGTAGCCACGCCGGCGGTGCGCCGGGTGGGTCGAGACCCAGGTGACGCCACGGACAGGGACGGCGGGACCGTTGAAGCGGATCTGGAGGGGCCACGCACCGAACGTCGTCGCCACCTCGCCGTCCACGAAGACGCAGGTGGTCCACTCGGGTGACATCCCGCCGAAGAAGTCGCGCGACATCCCCAGCTGCCGGGCCGCCTGTGCGATCACCGCTGGCATCTCCTCGGCGGTCGCGGATCGGACCTCGACGTTGGGCATGGCGGCCTCGCTCAAAACAAGTCTCCCGGGCGGTGTGCCCGGGAGACTAATCGATACGAACGGTGCGAGGCGTCTAGATGAAGACGCGCGAGCCCTTCGAGCGGACGTTGCCGGAGCGGATCGCCTCGGCCGAGACGGCCTCAGCCACGCGCGTCACCACGTCCTCATTGAACACGGACGGCAGGATGTAGTCCTCGGTCAGCAGCTCATCGGGGATGGTCTCCGCGATCGCACGGGCGGCCACGATCTTCATCTCCTCGGTGATGTTGATCGCGCCGGCGTCCAGCGCACCCCGGAACAGGCCCGGGAAGCAGAGGACGTTGTTGATCTGGTTGGG
>CAYPYF010000004.1:0-213 GCA_964414675.1 uncultured Dehalococcoidaceae bacterium | reverse complement strand
CGGAGCGGCCGGTCGCGATGACGCGGGCCTTGCCGATGATGTCCTGCGGCATCACTTCCGGGACCGGGTTCGCCAGCGCGAAGACGATGGCGTCACTCGCCATCTTGTCGATCCAGTGGGGCTGGACGGTGTTCGGGCCGGAGAGGCCGAGGAACATGTCCGCCCCCATCAGGGCCTCTTCGATCGTGCCGTCGAAGCCCGAGGGCTTCGACG
>CAYPYF010000003.1:6871-77786 GCA_964414675.1 uncultured Dehalococcoidaceae bacterium | reverse complement strand
CGCCTCCGCCCGCCGGGCGGGTAAACTGGACGTACGCCCTCGTAGCTCAGGGGATCGAGCAGCGGCCTTCTGCGGTTGGGCGAGGCCCGACATGCTCGAACGGCCAGCCTTCCCGTTCCGGACTCATGCGGGGCGGCGGACCAGCAGCGTCGGGACGCGTTCCGAATGGCGCACGACGAAGTCGCTGACTGACCCCAGGACGGCGCGTCGCCATCCCGAGCGGCCATTCGTCGTCATCACGACGAGGTCGCAGCCTTGCTCCTCGGCGACGCGCACGATCGCCGGGCCGGGCTCTCCCGTCGCAACCACAGCTTCTCCGACCCGCCCGCCCGCGGCCCGGACCACCGCTACCGCCCGCTGCAGATGCCCGTCCGCCTCTTCGCGGTGGGCCTGGAGCGACTGTTCCGCCAGATCGTCGGAGACGGTGATGCGCCGCGCGACGGCGCCCGCCCGGGCCGTCGCAGCCATCAACTGCTCGAGTGACGGGATCACCGTCAGCACGATGATCACTCCGTCGGGCGCCGTTGCCTGCACGGTGGTCTCGACGGCCGCGAGCGACACCTCGGAGCCGTCGATGGTCAGAAGTGCGCGGTGGAACATCAGATACCTCCCAGAAGGATGAACTTGGCCGCGGTGAAGTAGATCACCAGGCCGGTCACGTCCACCATCGTCGCGACGAACGGCGCCGAGGCGGTGGCGGGGTCGAACCCGAGGCGACGCAGGACAAACGGGAGCGTCGCGCCCGAGATCGTCCCCCAGGTGACAACGCCGACCACGCTGACGGCGACGGTGAACATCACCGGCACCCAGCGTTCGCCGTACGAGCCAAACAGCGTCTCAAAGCCGAAGATGCGTGCGGCGCCGAGCGTCGCCAGGATCACCCCCAGCGCGAACCCGAACCCGATCTCCCGCCGCATCACGCGCCACCAGTCGCCGAGGCGCACCTCACCCAGCGCCATCGCCCGGATCACCAGCGTGGAAGCCTGCGAGCCGGAGTTGCCGCCGCTGGAGATGATCAGGGGGACGAAGAGCGCGAGCACGACTGCCCGCTCGATCTCGTGCTCGAAGAACCCCATCGCCGTCGCGGTGAGCATCTCTCCGACAAAGAGGATCGAGAGCCATCCGGCGCGTTTGCGCAGCATCGAGATAGGCCCCGTCCGGAAGTACGGCAGGTCCAGGGCCTCCAGGCCGCCGAGCTTCTGGATGTCCTCCGTCGCCTCTTCGCGGACCACGTCGATCACGTCGTCCACCGTGACGATTCCGCGCATGCGGCCGGCCGCGTCCACGACCGGCACTGCCAGCAGCCCTCGCGATTGGAGGAGCGCGACGATCTCCTCCTGGTCGGTGTCGTCCCGGACTGCGGCGACGTCGATGAGCATGACCTCGCGGATCCGGCGCTGCGGAGCGGCCAGGATCAGATCGCGGAACGAGACGACCCCCAGCAGGCGGCCATCGTCGTCGATGACGTAGGCGTAGTAGATCATCGGGATCTCGCCAGCGGCCTGGAGGCGCATGTAGGCGAAGGCGTGCTCCACCATCATCTCCGGCGGCACGCGCGCATAGCGCGGATCCATCCGGCCACCCGCCACGTCGGCCTGGTACGCGAGCAGCGCTTCGACGTAGGCGCGGGAGCGCTGATCGAGTTGCTCGATCAGCCGCTGCCGGTCGGACTCAGCGACCTCCTGGATCAGGTCCGCGGCGTCGTCGGGGGCGAGCATGCGCAGCCAGATGCGCTGCTCGGATCCGTGCAGCGACAGCACCAGCTGGTTCCGCTCATCGTCCTGGAGGCGGAGGAAGCACTCGGCTGCGTCTGCGGGGCCCAACGCCCGAAACGCGGTGACCTGCCGGTCCGAGGGAAGGGCCCGCCAGATCTCGATCTGCTCATCGAGTGTCGGTGTGATCGGGTTGGTCATTTCGCCTCCGTACACGCGCCCACGGGGCGCGCGGCGAGGCGAGCCCGTGGGCTACTGGTTCACGCTGCGACTACTGGAATCGTCCATGGTGTCCCTGACTCCTCGGGCTGATCGGTTTGATGATGCTCCCCCGCGGCGGCATGGCGCAAGTAACGTTCCACCGGATGGCGTGCGCGCGCTCGAGTCGCAAATCCGGACCGTCTCAGTGCCGCCCACGACGTGCCCGCAAGCCGCCGCGAAGTCCCTGCGCCATGCCCGCCATAGCGGCGCGGGCTCATCGCCTCCGCCCGCCGGGCGGGTAAACTGGACGTACGCCCTCGTAGCTCAGGGGATAGAGCAGCGGCCTTCTAATCCGCTTGTCGGAGGTTCGAGTCCTCCCGAGGGCGCCACTCGTCCACTCACAGGCGCCGCTTGAGATGCGCGATGTGCGAGCCGCCCAAATCGTCATGAGCGACGCTATATTCGAGACACGAAGCCCTCGTCATGACGGAGTTCTCCGTGCCTGTCTTCTTGTTCGGCATCCGATGGCGACTGATGACGATGATCCTCGTCCTGATCGTTGCGATGGGGGCGCTGTTGCTCTGGAAGAGCAACAGCGAACGGGAGAGCGCGATCACTCAGGTGGAAGGCGACCTCCTGGCGCAGGCGCGCCTCGTGGCCACCACCCATAACCAGCTGATCGATGTCGTCGCAGACCTCCTGCGGGAACTGTCGATCGACCCGGCGCTGCGCGTGTTCGGCGCTGACTCCTGTAACGAGGTGCTCCGTCGGGTGACGTCGGCGCATTCCGCGTACTCAAACACTGCGGTCGTCGGGCGGAACGGGGTGGTGGTCTGCTCGGCGAACCCCGACGGGATGGGGGCGTTCGTCGGCGACCGCCCATACTTCCAGGAGACACTCCGGACGCGCGACCTCGCATCGAGTGGGTACCTGTTCGGGCGTATCTCGAACCGGCCGGTGTCCCTCTTCGCCATGCCGCTCCTGGACGGTGACGGGGTGCCCGTGGGGGTGGTCCAGCTTTCGGTCAACCTCGCGTGGCTCGAGATGCTCTTCGAATCACTCAGTACCCGCGCCGACATCCAGACGACCGTCCTGGGCCCAAACGGGTTCGTGCTCCTCCAGGTGCCACGGGCAACCGCGACGCCTGTCGGCGGCGCCGGTCTCCTCCCGTGGTCGGGCAGCGCGGTCCGCACGACGAAGCCCTCCGTCCTGGAGATCGCGACGCCGGGGGAGGAACCGGTGCTGGGCGCTGTCGTCCCGCTGGACAGCCACGCCGGTTCGATCCCGGGATACGTGGTGGTGACTTCGCCCAAGAGCCGCGCCCTCGCCGGAGCCAACCGCACCTTCCAACAGGCCCTCGGCGTGCTCGGGGTGATGACCGTGGTAGGACTCACGTGGTCATGGGGGATCAGCACGGTGAGCGTGCTTCACCCGGTGCAGAGACTCCTGCGCACGGCGCAGCGGTACTCGAGTGGCGACTTCGGAGCGCGCGTCGGGCTTACACGGACCTCGAGCAGCGAGATGGCGTCGCTCGCCGGCGCCTTCGAGTCGATGGCGGACGCGGTCGGCGAGGCACACGTCACGCTGCGGCGAAACGCGACGACGGACATGCTGACGTCGCTCCCGAACCGGATGGAGATGGAGCGCCTCATTGATGAGCGCATCCAGCAGTCGCCGGAGACTCCACTACTCCTCCTGGAGGTCCAACTCCGACAGTTCGGCGCGGTCAACGCCACGTTCGGGTTCGACGGCGGCGACGAGCTCCTCCGCCAGATTGGCCCGCGACTCGTCGAGGTCTTCGGCAGCGAGACGCTGGTAGGGCGCACGGGTGGCGACGAGTTCATGGCGCTGCTGACCCCGACGATCGAGGATGACGCATCGTTCGGGAGCGCGTTCGATGTCTCGACGACGCTGGAACACGCATTCGAGCGGCCGTTCCAGATGAACGGGGAGCCGGTCTACCTGGGCAGCCGTGCGAGCCTCGCGCGCTACCCCGAGAACGGCACGACTGCGGCGGCGCTCGCGAGGCGGGCCAGCCTCGCGCTCCGCCGGACGAAGCTCGGGCATCACGGGTTGGCGATGTACGACGCCGCCCGCGATGAACCTCGGGCGGACCAGTTGAAACTGCTGACCGCGCTTCGGGGCGCCCTCAGCGATGGCGACCTGGAGTTCTACTACCAACCGCAGGTCGACCTCCAGCGAAACCGGATCGTCGGGGTCGAAGCGCTCATGCGCTGGCAGCGGGAGGACGGCACGTTCGTCCCGCCGGCACAGTTCATCGGGCTGGCGGAGCAGACCGGCTACGTCCGGCACCTCACGACGTGGGCCGTCAAGACGGCCAGCCAGCAGGCGCACACCTGGCAGGAGGCTGGGCGCCCCGTGCCGATCGGCGTGAACGTGTCGGCAGCCGACTTCGAGGACACACAGCTCGCGGCGCGCATCACGGACATCGTCGCGGAGTGGGCACTGCCGGAGGGGGCACTGGACATCGAGATCACCGAAACGGCGATCCTCTCCGACATGGATGAGGCGGTCTCCGTCTGCGAGAACCTCCGTCGCGCTGGCCTCGACCTCTCCATCGACGACTTCGGGACGGGCTACTCACCGTTCGTGTACCTCCACCGCCTGCCGATCTCGACGATCAAGATCGATCAGTCGTTCGTGCGGGACCTGATGTCGAACCCGCGATCTCGCGACATCGTCGAAAGCACGATCGCGATGGCGAGCCGCCTCGGCGTGAGGTCGATCGCCGAGGGCGTCGAGACTCAGGAGGTCGCGGACCTGCTGACCGAGCTCGGATGCGATGTCGCGCAGGGGTACTACTTCGCCCGACCGATGCCGGCCGCGCAGTTCGAGGCGTGGATCCAGGACAACCCATTCGGACTCGCCCTCGGGACGGGAGTCGTTGCTTCGGACTAGTCACGAAGGGTGTCTGAGGCTCGACGGCGAACGAGGGGTGCGCAGGCCGGAGGTGCGGAGGCCGGAGGCGCACCGACCTCCGATCTTCTGTCGGCCGCTGCTGTGCACAGGCCAATGCGGTCCACGGACTCGCACCATCCGGGACACTGGCCGAGCGTCTCCCGGCTCCACTCGCCAGTTGAGTAGAGGGACGTACGCCCTCGTAGCTCAGGGGATAGAGCAGCGGCCTTCTCATCCGCTGGTCCGAGGTTCGAGTCCTCCCGGAGGGCGCCAGCTCCGCTACTGACGGGCCAGGCCGCGCAGCCATCGGAACGGGCGCTTCCACCACGAGGCCGGTTGGAGGATTGGAGTGGCGTAGGTATCCCACAGTTCGCCCATGAAGAACGAGCCAAACGTGGCGATGGTGCGCGCGCGGTCGAGGGCGGACGGGTCTCCGGTGACGCGCACGGTCTTGATGAGGCGCGCGAGGTCGTCCGGGCCGAGTGAGAGGACACCTGCACCGACGACCGGGCCGGAGGCGTCGTCACCCTCGTGCAGCGTCGTCAGCAGGGTGGTGGTGTCTGACCAGAGGTCAAGGCCGTGGCTGTCGCTCTTCACCTCCTTGCGGCCGGCAAGGTAGTACGCCTGACCGGCATGTTGGAACTGCAACTCGTACACCATGTGCTTCAGGTCTGGCTGCGCGGTGGGGGCGAACAGGTTGAAGACGCCGCTGGCAGCGGGGATGGCCTCGCCCCAGGGGGTGAAGTCGATGCGGCCGGCGAGGCTGCCGGGGTGCTCGGGGTCGTCGACGAACGCGCGTATCGAGTCGATCTCGACAGCGGCATGCATCGCGAGGTTGGTGCCGGCGCGCTTGCCTGCTTCGGCGCCGGCGCGCGGGTCGGTCTCGCCGAGGGCGAACGGGCCGGACATGGTCTCGCGGAACGTGATCCCGAGCTGCGGTTCGGTCATCTTCGTGGCCTCCGGGGTGAATCGCACCCCTGCTTCTGATCGGGTGCGCAGGTACGTCGAGGCGTCCCGGTACCCCATGTCGATCAGCGTCGCGTTGTCGATGTGGCCGAGGTAGAGATCCGGGTCGAGCGGCAGCGGGAGGGCCGGCTTGATGACGTGGAGCCGGACCGGGCGCCTCTGACCGTAGCGTGACCGGCCGGCCTCGATCTCTTCGTTCAGGACCTGGATCTGCGCGAACTCGTCGAACAGCGAGCCGTTCGCGCTCATCTCGATCATGTGCACGTACTGGTTGAGCGCGCCGTCCCGGAACGCCGGTGTGTTGCCGATGCACCAGACCAGCCAGAGCTCCTCGGCGCCACGACGGACGGCCTCCAGGAGGTTGGCGTCCTTGATCCACACCGCATCGGTGTACGTAACGTCCCCGACGCGCACCGCGGGCATCAACACGGGGAGCGATATCCCGGCGACGAGGAGGTCACGCGTCACCCGATCGTGCGGGATGGCCTCGATGGTCTTGTCGGTGAAGTTGCAGACGTTGAACGTGGCCGTTCCGCCGGCGGCCGCATTGATCCTCGACGGGTCGATGCCGAGGTGAGGGAACACCTGCTGGACGATGCCGCGGGCGTCGCCGACGGCGGCCATGCGAGTGGCGCGCAAGAACCTCCGTGCGGGGGGCAGGGAGACGAACTTCCGAACGTTCAGGGAGCGCCAGCGGCGGCACATCTCCTCCGGCGCAACGCCGGAGAACAGCATCCCGAGGTTGATGATGCCGCCCGAGGTGCCGTCGAAGTGGTGGAAGGTGATGCCCGCCTCCTCGACCGCGCGGAGGACACCCGCCTGATAGGCGACACGCATCCCACCCCCCGCGAGGATGAGCGCGCGGTTCGGCGTCGCGTCGATCGACGGTGTCGCCTCGGCGGGGGGCGCCGTCAGCGCCGGGCGGTGCGCGCCGAGGGCAGTCACGCGGGCTGGCCCTGGGCGTGGAGTTCGCGCTGGGGCGCGGTCGCTGCGTAGATCGCGACGACGCCTGCCGCCTCGAGCCCCATGAACGCGAGGAAGATCGGATGCGGCCACCCATCGACGAGGATGGAGACCAGGCGGGCGACGACGCCGAAGATCATGACCGGCAGGAACAGCCGGTAGAAGCCCACGGCCTCGAAGACCTCGTGGCGGTATCGAAACGCGCAGAGTCCGAAGCCGAGCTCGATAGCCCTCAGGAAGCGGTATTGCGTGAGGACGTTCGCCTGGACCTGCTCGTCCTCCACGAGGCTGAGGTCCATCCCGAGGAGCCACCACTGGTCAACATCGCCGAACAGCAGACCCCATGCGCCGGCGACGATCAGCAGCAGCACGTAGCCGTAGAACAGCAGCAACGCGGCCCAGCGGATCATGAAGCCACCCTGCGCCGATAGAGCAGATACACGACTGCCGAGGCGAGGTCGAACGCAGCGACGCCAAGCGCGAGCGCGGAGAAGACCTCGCCGGCCACTCCCAGCCCGACCGCGGCGGCGGCTCCAAACTTCTGGAGCGAGGCCCAGAGCATCGGCGTCTGCGCCCTCGATGGGTCGCGGAGCACGTGCAGGACGAGTCCGCCGAACAGCACCATGAACATCCCGACGATGGCGAAGAAATGCCGGGTGGTGGCGGTGTTCTCCGCGTCCAGGAAGTCCAGCTCCCACCCCGTGAACACCACCTGAACGGTGCCGCTGGCGACGGTGATGGCGGCGATCGCCCAGGAGAGGCGGCGCAGCAGGCTCGTGCTGATCATCGTCGGGCCTGGATCGACTCCGCCGCTCGGACGGCGAAGTAGGCGATCATCGCCGCCCACATGACGACCCAGATCCCGACGCGGATCCAGTTGAGGCGCATCCACTGGTCCATCACCTCGACCAGCCGGGCCGGGTCGGTGATGCCGGCATTCAGTTCCTCGTTGTAGTCGAAGATGAACAGGACGGTGAGCGCGGTGGTCGCGATGAGGGCGAGCAGCACGACGATGGGGACCCAGCGCATCCTGGTGCGCCATTCCGCCAGCAGCATGACGACGCCGGTGACGAACATCACCTGGGTCATGTACGTGAAGAAGTTCGTCGCGCGCTCGATCGGTGGCACGACGATGATCGAGTAGTTGCCCACCGTGAGGTCGTCGAACGACGGGAACTGGAACAGCGTCAACGAGATGCCGGTGCCCAGGTAGATCGATGCGCAGAGGAACAGGACGGCGTGGTTCGCGGTGAGCAGGTGCCGTACCGCCAGCCAGTCGAGAGCGCCCTCCACCCGGCCCCGCAACCCCCCTCGTCGCGTGGATGCTTGCGTCGTCATGGTCGCGTCCTTACCGGCGGAGCCGGCCACTCCTGGCCCTGCCCGAGGCCGACGACTGACTCGAGGCCCTCGACCGCGCCGGGCGGCTCCGGCCAGACCGCGAACCAGGATTCCATGTAGTCGTCCAGGACACCCCCGAACTCCGGGTAGAAGACCGTGGCGATGGGACGGCGGCTGATGTCGAGATCGCGAAGCACGGCGAGCCGGGGGGACGGGCCGACCTCAAGCGTGGCGCTGGGGCGGATGAGCCCCAGTTTCGGGCTGCCTTCGAACGCCACGTACGACTTGACGATCATGCCGCGGAAGTAGGAGTAGTTCGCGGAGCTGAACCCGAGCGGCAGCATGCGCCGCTTCGGACGGCCGATGTCGATGCGCAGCGCCATCTGCCCATCGAGGTCGTACTGGCTGCTGACAGATCGGTCGTCCACGAGGAAGTCCAGGCTGGCTTGATGCTTCGGCATCCCCCAGATGCCCTTGCCGCCCTTCACGGACACCTCCGTGCTCACGGGGAGGTCGAGGACGTACTGGCCGAAGCCATACCGCCCGCGCAGCAGCAGCGGCAGCAGCGGCGGCGCGGGCCGTTCGCCGAAGGTGCAGGCGAGCCCGACGCTGAACTCGATGTACTTGCCGATGTCCGTCTTCTGGTAGTCGACGACCGTCACCATCAGCAACCCACGGCCGCCCCAGAGCCGCAGCGCGTGCAGCTCGTTACCGGGCAGCAGCTCCTGGACCTTCGCGGCGTCCACCGTGAACGCCGCGAGGAACGCGCTGGACTCGCTGGTCTCGATCGGCATCGGGAAGTGGATGCCGTCCACCACGGCGTGCATGCCTTCCTGTCTCCGCGATCGCCTGGGGATGGCCATTAGCGGTGTCCGTCCACAATCTCGCCCGCGATGCGCTCGGCGAGCGCGGCGATGGTCTTCGATGGGTTCGCGCCGATCGCCTCGGGGACGATCGCGCCGTCGGCGACATAGAGGTTCGGGTATCCGAAGACCTCGCCCCGGTGGTCCACGACGCCGTCCGCGGACGACGCTCCGAGGACCGCGCCCCCCAGTGGGTGAGGGGTGACGAGGGCGCGGGCGAAGGTCCACGTCGCGGGGACCAGCGGGGTGCCGCCGGTCGCCCTCGCGAGGCGCTGATGCATGTCCACGATTGCCTCCATCACCAGTCCGGAGCGGCCGACCTCCCAGTCGAGGTGCAGACGCTTCCGGCCGAACAGGCCGAACCAGCGCCGCCGCAACCGGAACGACCCGTCCGACATATCGCGTCCCTGGGCGAACCACGGCATCACGCCGCTCATCGAGTCGTGTCCCTGGAGGGCGCGCTGAATCGAAAGGTTGAGGGCGCGGCCCTTCAGGAAGCCGTTCGTCTCGATCAGCCCGTCGCGGAGCGCGTTCTCGAGGACGGCGGGAAACCCGCCGTCCTCGATGAGGAAGTGCTGGCCTCCCTCCGAGCCGTCGAGGAAGTCGATGCCCGAGGAGATCGTCGGGCCGCGAGTGGGGCTGACGTCGCGGTCCGCGTGGAGCGCCGGCGTCAGGAAGTCGCCGTTGCTGCACCAGCCCCGGCCGAGCGCGGGGCTGAGGTCCGGCAGCGTGTGGAACTCGTCGCGACAGCGCAGCAAGAGCTCGGTCGATCCGAGTGAGCCGGCGGCGAGCACGATGATGCGCCCCGACACCTGGCCAGGGATGCGACGCCCGCCCTCCAGCCGGTCATAGCGGACGGTGTAGGAGCGGTCGCCAGGCTCGATCTTGCTGACGAGGTGCAGCGGGCGGATCTCCGTGCCGAGGTTCTCCGCCCGGGCGAGGTAGTTGAGGTCGAGCGTGTTCTTGGCGAGGACGTCGCAGCCGATGTCGCAGTTGCCCAGGTGGATGCAGGTCCCCTGCTCCCGGCCGTGCTCGTTGGTGAACGTCTTCGATCGGTCAGGGTCGTAGGGGCGTTCCTGTTCATACGTCCAGTCCGGGTCGAACGTGACGGCGAGGTCGAGGTTCCGGTACCGCGCGCCGTGGCCGATCGCGTTCGCCGCCTCCTCGACCAGCCGGGCGCGCGCGGTGCGCTGTCGTTCCGGCACCGGCGCCACGTTCAGCATGCGACCGACTTCGGCGTAGTACGGCTTCAATTCCTCGAAGGTGACCTCGGGAGGCCAACCGCGCTCGAAGAGCTCCTCCTTCGCATCGATCGAGATGTTGGCGTAGATGAGCGAACCACCGCCGACGCCGGCCCCCTGCGCCACCGCCATACGGGGGAAGAGGCGCAGGTCGATCCAGCCGTTCGCGCGCTCGGGATGGTTGGAGTCCCAGAACCAGGCATCGCCCGGACGCCTCGGATAGTCGCGGGGATGCCACCGCCGTCCGCGTTCGAGGATGAGCACGCGGTAGCCGTGCTCGGCGAGGCGGCAGGCGGTGACGGCGCCACCGAAGCCGGAGCCGATCACGATGGCGTCGTAGTCGGTGGCGTCGCCGTGCGCAGGCGGGGGCGCCGGGATGCCCTCGGCCGCGACGGTCACGAGTGCCATCTTCGGGTACGGGAAGGAGGGCAGGCAGTGGCACGGTGGGCCGACGAGGGTGACGCCGACGAGGAGGAGTGGGCGGGCATCCGTGGGCTCCCTCACTACCGAGCATCAGCTCGTGTGGTGCAACGCTGGGTGCCGCCCGCACGCATCATGCACATCTGTCGCCCGGGAGGCAACTACTTCGACCACTCGAATGTTCCGCCACCTCTTCCCAAAATCATCTCGAGTGTGAGTAGAATCCCTATCGGGCGGCAGGAAAGGTTCCTGCGCCATCTATGTCCGCTCTCCTATCTCGCTATAACCCCACGCTGGTTATGTACCCCCAGGATCCCTCACGGGACCGGCCCGGAGGATTCCGTCCTCGACAGGGTTGGGGCGACTACCACCCCTGCACAGTCGACTTCTTTATCGACCGTGCAGTCCGTCGTGACTGTCCGGAGAACTACGACTTCGTTGCCGGCATCCTCAGTCGCTTCCGTGGTGACTCATCGCGGCGGCTGACACCGGACGGCCTACTCGCCACGCGGACGTTCATCGGCGTGACTCGGCCGGAGCAGAGCACGGCGTGGGAACTCGACGTCTGTGAGATCGCTTCTCAACGCCCCTCGGAGGCGTGGGAGGTGAACAAGCGGTACCTGAGCACGCCCGAATCCGAGGCCACGCCATTCCGCTGCGTGACCTACGCGCGCGAGGTGGCCACGCCGCAGGGGAAGGTGCTCCAGTACTGGTACCTGTACATCTACAACGACTTCCTGAACCACCACGAGGGCGACTGGGAGATGGTCTCGATCTCCCTCGGCACGGATGACCGGCCGGTGGAGGTCGCGTACTCCAACCACCACGGCGGCGTGCGACGGAGGTGGGAGGACGTTCCGCGGGTGGGTGAGAGCCCGCTGGTCTACGTGGCGCGCGGGTCCCACGCCGGGTACTTCCGGTTCGCCTCCGGAGGGCATCCGCTCATCGGAGAGCTGAGCGCCGGGAGGCTGCCGGCCGCGCTGTTCTTCGTGATCTACGCGCGGCGGATCGCCAACGTCTTCATCAAGTGGCTCCAGCGCGTGCCGGGCATCCGCCTGTTCCGCGACAACCCCCCCGCCGACCCGGCCTTTGACACGACCGCGCCGAGCGAGAAGGTGGGTGTCCGCGTCCATCCCGAGGTCATCGAGATGATCGAGGGCGATCCGACACCCGACTCGGACCTCTGGTGGATGCGGTACCGCGGGTTCTGGGGTTCGACGCGCCCACGGCTGCTGGGCAGTGTCGGGGTCATCGGGCCGTGGGCAAGCACCTCGTCCCGTGACCTCCGCTGGCGCGAGCCGCTGCGGTGGATGGAGACGTGCAAGCTTGAGAAGAAGCACGAGGAGAACCTCGTGGAGCGCGTCGCGGACGAAGCGATGGAGCTGCTGGAGCGCGGCCGGGCGAAGGCGACCCGCGGACGATGACCACATCATCGATGACCCACGACCGCGTGGTGCCCTACACGGCGGGCGACGGGTTGCAGAACACGCTGATCAACGTGCGCGGCGACACGGAGCCGACGCGCGGGCCGGTGGTGCTGGTGCATGGCGCCGGTGTGCGCGCGGAGATCTTTCGCGCACCGATCCGGCAGACGCTCGTCGACGCCCTCGTCGAGGCGGGCTACGACGTGTGGCTCGAGAACTGGCGCGCGAGCATCGATGTGGCGCCGAACCTGTGGGATCTCGACCAGGCCGCGCGATACGACCATCCGAGTGCGATCGAGACGATCGTCCGTGAGACGGGGACGGACTCGATGCAGGCGGTGATCCACTGCCAGGGATCCACCTCCTTCATGATGTCGGCGGTTGCCGGGCTGGTCCCGCAGGTGCGGACGATCGTGAGCAACGCGGTGTCGCTGCATCCGGTGTTGCCGTCCGTCGCGCGGCTGAAGATCCGCATGATGCTCCCGTTGAGCCGGCGCTGGCTGATGTACCTCGATCCCCAGTGGGGACAGCGCCAGCCCGGGCTGAAGCAGAAGGCCATGCACGCCATGGTCATGGCCACGCATCACGAGTGCCGAAACAACGTCTGCCGCTGGGCCTCGTTCACGTACGGCGTCGGGTTCCCGACGCTCTGGCGCCACGAGAACCTGAACGACGCGACACATGACTGGCTGACGAACGAGTTCGCGGCGGTGCCGCGCACGTTCTTCGAGCAGATGCTGTCCAGCGTCCGCGCGGGCGCGCTGGTCTCCACCGGCAAGGTGGAGGG
The DNA here is from genome assembly GCA_964414675.1 of uncultured Dehalococcoidaceae bacterium. Classification (GTDB taxonomy): domain Bacteria; phylum Chloroflexota; class Dehalococcoidia; order UBA2979; family UBA2979; genus W-Chloroflexi-9. Next base: position 64,952 of record CAYPYF010000003.1, on the reverse strand, counting down.
GCTCCCGGACTCGTTCGTCGCAGAGCGCCCTCGGACGGACGCGCGCTTCGCGCTGATCGCCGGCGAGCAGAACCGGTGCTTCCTGCCTGCCTCGCAGGCGCGGACGCACTACTACCTCCAGTCGCAGGGCATCGCCTCGTCGCTGCACGTGATCCCGGGGTACGGCCACCTGGACATCTTCATGGGCGAACGGGCGTCCGAGGATGTCTTCCCGCTGATCCTGCGGGAGCTGGACGACTAACGGCGGGCGGCGGCGCTCAGAGGGTGAGGCTGGTGCGGGCACGGACCTGCACCGCCTGCGGTTCGAGTTCGAGCGGATGGAGATCATGAACGAAACGCACGCGGATCGCCCCCCAGAGATAGCGGAGCAGGAATCGCGCCGCGCCGAGTTCGCGGTACTGCCGGACATGCGTGCACTCGTGCGCGATCAGCGCGAGGCCTCGCACGTCCGCTTCGCGGAACGCGCCGGGGCGAAAGCAGATATCGCGGCCCAGGGTGACGGCCCCGACGCGCAGCGTCCGAGGCGCCCAGGTCCATGGCGCCGACGTGCGAGGCCTCGTGGTGCGCAGGGACTCCTCGTCGACGTACGTGAGCAGCGACTGAATCGTCGCCTCGGACAGCCTCGGCGGCCGAGTCACGGCCGGAGTCTCGGTCATGTTGCCTCGTCTCGCGCCGCCCGGGGCGAGTCTAGGCGACCGGGCGCGGCCTGTGCGCTGAACGGAACCGCGCGCACCCGCAAGCCCGATCCACAGCACCGATAGGGGTTGAACATGCCGACACTCTCGATCCTTTCTCCCTTCGACATCCCGGCGGTAGTGACGACCTCGTCCTCGCATGGGCACCACCGTCCCTACGGCGGCAACCGGTCGTGCGACATGGACGTGCTCGCGGACAGCCGGGGTACACCGGTGTTCTTCGAGGCGCGCACCGACGGCCCGCCGGTGCGCGCGGTCGTCGAGTCAGTACGTCCGGCCTGCCGGAGCGGGCGGATCGAGGAAGGCGGACTGGTGGTGCAGTTGACATTGCAGCGCCGCGAGGGCTCGGACCGCTGGATCGAGACCGGCCTGCGCATCCTCTACGGCCACCTCGACCCCGTCCTGGTGGGGCCAGGATCCGTGCTGGGAGCCGGGCGCGTGCAGATCGGGGCGCTCGGCCCGGCGGAGCCCCAGCACTGGCCCACGGGGCGATGCGGCCAGCAGCACGGGGCCGGGGATCCTCGGCGACACGAGTATCACTCCAGCTGCGCCTGCCACTCCCACCTCCACCTGGAGGGCTTCGGCTCCACGGCGCTCGCCGTCCGGGGGGATCGCGTCGAAAAGGGGACCGTCGCCGCATCGTTCGTGCTCGCCGGGGTCGAGGGCGAACGCAGTTCGACGATTGACCGCGCCACGGTCACTGCGACCACGATCGGAACGCGGGAGGTGGAGGCGCCTGCGACCTCGATCAGCCAGTACACCGTACAGGCAGGCGACCGGCTGGTGGAGGTCGCGCAGCGCCTGGGCGTCGCGCTCCCGGCACTGGTGGACGCGAACCCGGACCTCATCGAGACCGGCCAGGTACTCACCGTGCCCGGACAGCACTACGAGGTGCGCCCGCGCGACACCCTCGGGTCCATCGCGGTGCGATTCGGCGTCACCGTCGCGGCAATCGCGGCAGCGAACCAGATCGTGGACATCAATGTGATCCGGGTGGGCCAGATCCTGGTGATCCCCCGCTGACATGCGTACGCCCCGCCGTGGCAGATCGGCCGCTGGGCGCCCCGCTGAGGAGCGACTGATGCGCTGGCTAGTGCCGCCTGCGTCGCCTGTGCCTCACCGGGCGCCCGACGCGGTGCTCGGAGTGGTGCGCCGCCTCACCCCGGTCGTCGCCCTGGCCTTCGTACTGGCTGGCGCGGTCCTCGCCTCCCTGGCCCTTCCCGCCCCGCACGAGGCGGTCGCCCAGGGTGCGCCGTGGCAATGCCAGGCCTCGATCGATGGCGTCCCCCTCGATACGTTCGGGGACTACGACAACGCGCTCCCGATCCGTGCGGACGACAGCCTGGCCGTCGCCTTCGAGATCCAGGGCGTGGGCCGTACGTCCAAGGTTCCGGGGACCGTCACCGTGTCTGTCGGGCCGATCTCGACGGATGTCGTGTCCTTCGAGGCGCGGGATGGGCGATGGGTGGCCGAGCCGCCGATCCGCGTCGGGGATCACCTCCAGGTCATCGGGCTGTACCGGGTGGTCGTGAGCGCAGGTGACTGCGAGCCGATCAGCGGGTGGGTGAAGGTCGGCGGCGCTCACCCACTGACGACGCCAGTCGGGGCGATCGCGGCGCTCGTGGGGGTCGCCGGCATCGCCGGCATGCTGTTCATCGCGTTGCGCGTGCTGAACGCTGGCCGCGGGCTGGTGTTCGGGATCATGATGGCGGTGCTGTGCGGCCTGATGGTGGGGCTCTCCGGGTGCGTGTTGGCCCAGCAGTTCGGCTGGGAGCCGCTCACATGGAACTCGTGGGCGCGCTGGAGCACTCCGCCCGTGGGCATCGGCGCGGTGGTGAACGCCGGCGCGGGACTCCTCGGACGGAGGCGGACCGCCGGGCATGGATCGGCTCCCGGGCTCGAGGACATCCGGGATGAGGCATCGCCGAATGGTGGTGGGGCCAATGCGCCCGAGGCCCCGGCACCGACCGCCCTCCCGCCATCCTCGACGCCGCCGTCTGCTCCCGTGCCGGCACCGCAGCCAGCGCCAGTCTCCACCCCAGCGCCAGCCCCGACGACGACGACGCCAGGCGTCCCCACCTCGGTGGGAACCGTAACGCCGAACGGTGCGACGCCATCCCTCGCGCCCATGCCCGGCGCCAGCGCGGGCATGGGCGAGTCACGCGAGGCGACGTACAGCGCGCACGGGCTACTGGACTGCCCGCCGGTGGTCGTCGTGGGACGAGAGTTCACACTCGAGGTCGGGCTGTCACCCGAGCAGGTCACGGGCGTGACCGGCGAGGCGTTTGAGCTGCCTTCGCCGGCCGTCGAGTCGTACGAACTCCTCGTCGAGCTGGACACGCCGGGCTTCGTCGTCAGCGATGGAGCAGCACTCCGCCGCTCCCTGACGATCTCGGAGGGGCAGCGCTTCCCGACGGTGGACGTGCGGCTGGTGCCGCTGGCGCTGCGTGGCGAAGGCCCGGATGTCCGCAGCATCCGCGCGCTCTTCGTCCTCGAGGGGGCTGTGATCGGCTACGCGAAGCGGTACGTGACGACCGTCGCGACCGAGGCGGACCTTGACGCCGCGGACGAACCCGCGCAGGGCGAGCGCGGCATGGTGGCGATCCCGCAGCAGCGCACGGTGGCGGACCTGACCGTCGTCATCGAGGAGGACGAGGAGTCGCGGGGCCGCCTCCGCTGGACGATGACCTCGCCGCATGTGGCGCTGCCGCCCGGGGCGCTGGAGGTGACGGACATCGGCGATGCGCCGGGCCAGTTCGCGCGTCAGCTCGTCGACGGCGTCGGCTCGCGCGAGGGTACGCCGGGCCTCGCCTCGTACCTCCTCGGGGTTGGACACACCGTCGCCGAGCAACTGCCACCGCAGTTCTGGTCGATGCTCGATTCGGTCGCGGCCCACGCCCGTGCGGAAGGGCGCGCACCGACGATCTTCCTGCTGTCGGAGGAGCCGTACGTCCCGTGGGAGCTCGCCACCGTGGAGCCCAGGCTCGACCCGCAAGCGCCGCCCTTCCTCGGCGCGCAAACGTGCGTGGGACGCTGGGTGCTGGGTACGCGCCGTCCGAAGCTGCCGCCGCCGGCGGAGGTGGTGATCTCGTCGATCGCGGTGATCAGCGGTCAGTACGCGCTGCCGGGCTGGAGCCCTCTTCTGGAGGCCGAGGCGGAGGCGGAGGCGCTCCAGGAGCGATACGGCGCGGTCGCGGTCAACGCACTGGCGACGGACGTGCTGTCCTGCCTCGGCGGTGAGCCGGCGGCGGAGCTGCTGCACTTCGCGATGCACGGGATCTACGACCCGAACTCGACGCTCCATGGCCTCGTGCTCGCCGATGGGCAGACGATCGATCCGCTGCAGATCCGCGGCCACACGTTCACCCGAGCCCCGTTCGTGTTCCTGAACGCCTGCCAGGTGGGCAGCGCCCAGCGCATCCTGGGCGACTATGCGGGCATGGCCGAGGCGTTCCTGTTCTCGGGCGCGGCCGGCGTGCTGGCCCCGCTGTGGTCGATCAAGGACACGGTCGCCCACGAGATCGCGCTGCGGTTCTACGAGCAGAGCTTCGCCGGCGTCCCGCCTGCCGAGATCCTCAGGCGTGAACGTGGGGCATTCGGGGACGGCGTGGATGTCGTCTCAGCGACGAGCCTCGCGTACCTCTTCTATGGACACCCATCCTTGCGCCTGAAGAGGAACGGAGGGATTGACGATGCCTGACCTGATCTCGAACGGGACGCCGCTGCAGATCGGACGTACCACCCTGCGCACGCCGGGCCTGGCCGGAAGCGTGACGATGCGTGCTGCCGGTCCGGGCGGGACGCGCTCCACCAGCAGCGAGAGCGATGTCCTCGAGTCGGTGCTCGCCGGCGAGTCGATGCAGACGCAGGAGACGATCGAGATCGTCGGGGCGCGCGAGGTGCCGGTCGGGGCCGGGGTGACGCGGAGCACCGCCCTCGGACAGCCCGCCATCGAGATCACCGTCCCGGATCCCGGGCCTGACTGGGAGCAAGTGCTGCTCGCCGTCGATGAGTCGGGAGTCGCATCGTGGAGCATCGCGGCTGCTGGCGCACCGGGTGAGGCCACACGGGGCGGGGCGTCGCGCACCTACCTGGTGCCGCGCCATGTCCCGCCTCCAGCGGGGCCGGCGGAGACGCGGGGACTCCTCGGCGCCGCCGCGATCCGGGTGTTGAAGGTGCTGGTGTTTCCGCGGCTCGATCCGATCGCGGGACGGGTGGGTGACGCGCTGGCGTCCCGCTGGGAGGCCTCGAAGCGCCCGTACCGCCTGCGCACCTTCACGCCCGACGACTACACCTCGTCCGAGGTCACACCGATCGAGGCAGGGGCGTGGGCAGGCCTCGCGGCGGGACGCGCGCTGCTTCTGATCCACGGGCCGCTCGGCCGGACGCACTCGGCGTTCGGTGCGCTCCCGCCGGACTTCGTCCAGTGGCTCCACGAACGGTACGAGGGTCGCGTGATCGCGCTCGACCACCCGACGCTCTCCGCGGACCCGAGCGAGAATGCAGAGTGGTTGCTCCGGCAGGCACCGGCCGGCGTCACGCTCGACCTCGATGTCATTGCGCACTCTCGAGGGGGACTGGTGGCGCGTGTACTGGCGGAGCAGCCGCCGACGATCGAGGGCGTCGCGGGCGGCAGTGATGGGGCGGGGAGCGTACGCGTGAACCGCGTCGTGTTCCTCGGCACGCCGAATGCGGGCACGCGCCTCGCTGACCCGAAGCACCTCGGGGACCTCATCGACACGGCGACGACGATCGCCAACCTGTTCCCGGACGCGGGCGCGTCGGACGTGCTGGCTACGGTGATCACGGTGGTGAAGCAACTCGCGGTCGGCGCGGCAGGCGGCCTCCCGGGCCTGACCGCGATGGCGCCCGACAGCGCGTTCCTCAAGGCGCTGAACGGCGCGCCGAAGGCCGAGGCGACGTATCGGGCGCTGGCCGCGGACTTCGAGCCGGCGCCCGACAGTGGACTTGCCTCGTACGCCGCGGACACGCTCCAGGACCTGATCCTGCGTGGAAAGAACGACCTGATGGTACCCACCGCCAGCGTGTACGAGGTCGAGGGCAGCAAGAACTTCCCGATCCAGGACCGCCACGTCTTCCAGCCCGCGGACGCGGTCTCGCACCAGGCGCTCGTGCGCCACCCGGGCTCGGTCGAGCGGCTGCGCGCCTGGCTCGCGTAGGACGGCATACCGCGGCATCGCGCGCATCGGGCGGCGTCGCGCCGAACTGCAAAGCCCCGCAGGTCGCTCGCCTCGCCGGTCAGTCCTCGAACACGTAGTCCATGTCGCGGTGCTCGATGCCGGCGTCAAGGTAGACGGGGCCACGGGCGACGTAGCCGAGGCGCTCGTAGAACGGGATGGCGTGGAGCTGGGCGGAGAGGGTGATGCCTCGCTCGCCGCGGGTGCGCGCTTCGCGGTGGAGGGCGTCCATCACGACCCGACCGAGGCCGGTGCCGCGGTGATCGGCGAGGACGGCGACGCGGCCGACGTGGGGGTAGGCGTCCGCAGTCGGGTCACGGTGGCCGAGGAGCAGGCGGGCGGTAGCCGCGGGAGCGCCGTCGAGGCGGACGAGCACCTGCACCACGTCCTCGCGGTCGCCGGGACGGTCGTCGAAGGCGTCGACTTCCTCCTCGATGGGGACATGTTGCTCCTCGACGAAGACGCGGAAGCGGATGCCGAAGGCGTCCTGCATCTGTGCGGCGCTACGGATCACCTCGACGGTGGCGCGTTCGGCTGCTGATCGATCGGTCACAGGCCCTGCCCTCCGCTTCGCATCCTATGATGTGGCGCAATGCCAGCCGATCAGCCCACGCCATCCTCGACTCCCGCGGTCGACTGGGCCTCCGTGCGAGCGGAGGCGCTGGAGGTCCTGCGCGCCTACCTGCGGATCGACACGTCGAACCCACCGGGGCGCGAGGAGGCGGCCGCGCGTTACCTCGGCGGGCTGCTGGAGGCCGAGGGCATCCCCACCGAGTACATCGAGATCGCGCCGGAGCGCGTCGCGCTGGTCGCGCGCCTCGCGGGTGACGGGTCACGGCGGGCGCTGATGCTCTCGAACCACCTGGACGTGGTGCCCGTGCAACGCGAGTTCTGGAGCGTCGACCCGTTCGGCGCGGAGGTCCGCGACGGGCGCATCTACGGGCGCGGCGCGATCGATATGAAGAGCGTCGGAGTGATGCACCTCGTCGCGATGGTGCTCCTCAAGCGCCTCGGGCTGCCGCTCGCACGGGACGTGGTGTTCCTCGCCGCGCCGGACGAGGAGACGGGGAGCGCGCTCGGGATGGCATGGCTGGTGGAACACCGGCGCGACCTCTTCGACATCGAGTGCTCGTTGAACGAGGGCGCGAGCGGGATGCCGGACTTCGGCGGGCGGGACGCACACCTCTTCGAGATCGCGGTGTCCGAGAAGGCGATGGCGCCACTCCGCCTGCGCGTGGTCGGGACGCCCGGGCACGGCAGCAAGCCGGCCCCCGGAAACCCGATCCTGCCACTGATCGCCGCCCTCGAACGCCTCGCCTCGTGGGAGCGGCACGTCGAGCTGACTTCCGCCACCCGCGCCTACCTCGAGCGGCTGCAGGCCGGCGGGATCATCGCGGACGCCTCGGACGTTGGGGCGATCGAGGCGGACGTGAAGACGAGCCCGGACACGGAGGCCGCGTTCACGAACACGCTGAACGCGACGATCATCCGCGCCGGGATGAAGAACAACGTGATCCCCGCAGTCGCGGAGGCCGAGGTGGACTGCCGCCTCCTCGCCGGGACCGACCCGGAGGACTGGCGTCGCCAGGTGGTCGAGCGGATCGGCGACCCGCGCGTCGAAGTGTCGTTCATCTACGAGCATGAGCCGGAACCGGCGGTGTCGGCGTGGGACACGGAGATGTCCGGCCTCATCGAGAGCGTGCTGCGCGAGGCGTTCGAGGATGCCGTCGTGGTGCCCTCGACGGCGATCGTGGGGACGGACAACCGCTTCCTGAGGCCGCTGGGCATCCCGTCCTACGGGTTCATCCCGTGCCTGCTGAGCCAGGAAGAGCGGGATCGCTTCCACGCGAACGACGAGTACCTGACCGTGGAGAACTTCAACCTCGGCCTCGAAGTGATGTTCGAGGTGGTGCGGCGCTTCTGCGCGCGCTGACCGGGATGCCGGCTAGGCCGGCTTCACGCCGATGACCTCGATGTTCGTGTACGAGAAGAAGGCGTCGGGGTGGTCCGCCCAGGCGCGCCACGCGGCGGCAATCTCCTCGAGCTCCGCGGCGGAGGCAAAACCGTACTCGACGGCCTGCTTGCCGAACGCCGAGTGCACCGTGCGGTCTGCCCAGGAGTAGCCCCAGTTCTGGGTGTCGGCGGGCTGCGAGAACACCATCGCGGTGCCGGTCGTCACCAGGTCCGTGAAGCCGGCGTGCTTGAGCCACGCGCCGAGGCGGCGACCGGCGTCGGCGTCCGCCTCGTTGCGGGTCGCGACCTGGTGGTAGACCTCCAGCCAGCGGTCGATGAGCGGCGACCGAGGCCACGCGACCATCGTCGCGTAGTCCGCGTCGCGGACGGCGAAGAGGCCGCCCGGCCTCAGGATCCGGAGCACCTCCCGCGCGGCGTCCTCGGGCTGGGTGAGGTGCTGGAGCACCTGGTGCGCGTGCGCGACGTCGAAGGTGGCGTCGGCATACGGCAGCGCGTAGACGCTCGCCTCCTCGAACCGCACGTTCGTGACGCCCTCGGACGCGGCGTGGTCGCGCGCCTGGTCGAGGACATTCGGGACGACCTCGATGCCGATCGTCTCGCCGGGCGCAACGGCGCGGGCGAGGCCGGTGGTGATGGTGCCGGGGCCGCAGCCGACATCGAGCAAGCGCATCCCGGGCGCCAGCCTCGGGAGGAGGTACGCCGCCTCACGTTCCGCGGTGCGCCGGGCGTGCTGCCCGACGACGGAGGCGTGGTGGCCGTGGGTGTAGCGGTCCGAGGGAGCGGTCACTGGACCTCCTGGAACGGGGACTCCTCGATGGGGACTGGCGCTAGCGGAGCTGCGGGATGACGTCTGACATCAGGCGGTCGTAGGTGTCCTTGGAGCCGCGTCCGAAGTTGAAGTTGGGGACGATGAACTCGTCCACACCGGCCTCGGCGTAGCGTCCGAGCGTGTCCACGAGCTCGGCGGCGTTCCCGGCGAGGACGGGGCGGCCCGGCTGGCGCGCCGCCTCGACGACCTTCGGGTCGTCCGAGATCGTCACCATCGCCTGCGCGGAGTGCCGGATGCTCTTCGGGTCGCGGCCGACCTCCTCGCAGTGTCGTTCGAGGACGGAGCCCTTGTGCGCCAGCGTCTCGGGCGAGCCCCAGACGTTCCACTCGTCCGCGTAGAGCGCGGCGATCCTCAGGGTCCGCTGCTCGCCGCCGCCGCCGATGAGCAGCGGCGGCCCACCGGCCTGGACTGGCTTCGGGGCGAGCGGGGCGTTGGTCAGCGTGTAGGCACGGCCCTCGAAGTTGGTGACATCGTTCTGGAACAGCGACTTGATGACCTGCGCGCTCTCCTCCAGGCGGCGCATGCGCCCGCCAAGGGTGAGGAAGTCGATGCCGTACGCCTCGTGCTCGTTGCGCTGCCAGCCGGCGCCGAGGCCGAGGACGACGCGGCCGCCGGAGATGATGTCCACCTGCGCCGCCATCTTCGCGAGGACGGCCGGGTGCCGGTAGGTGTTGCCGGTGACGAGCGAGCCGATGCGCACCCGCGAGGTGGAAGCAGCGACGGCGGCCATGGACGTCCAGCACTCCTGCGTGGGGCCGCTGGTGTCCTCCTGGTTGGGCATGAAGTGGTCCGCGAGGTAGATGCCGTCCCAGCCGGTCGCCTCGACATGCTTCGCCTGGTCGAGGACGGCCTCCCACGGGGTCGAGAGATTGAGCCACGCGGCGAACTTCATGTCAGGCACCTTCCAGCAGATCCGCAGTCCAGAGTCAGGAACGGCACGGTAGCACGCGACCCTTGCGCGGACTTTGCGCCGCCCGCAGCGGGCCTAGAGCATCCTCAGGTCCGTGAGCAGTTCGCGCATCAGGAGCTGATGAAGCTCGGAGCGGCGCGTCTCCGGCTGGTCCATCTGGCCCATCTCGACGAGCACGGGGCTCACCCCGGAGACGAAGCGGCCCATGCTGAGCGACGACGATCCTCGTGTCCCGTCCGGCAGCGTGCGCTGCGCGAGCTCCTCGGGCGTCGGCGTGCGGTTCGGGACGGGGTCCGGGCCGCCAGCGCCGAAGACCCCACCGGGTCGCGAGCGCATCGAGAACGCCTCGCGCTCGGAGATCGCGGCGTTGACGCGCCCGACGACCTGCTGGACGACGGCGCCGCCGGGAGTGTCGGCGGTGGTGACGGTCTGACCGATGAATGCCGTGCCGCCGTTCGCACCACGCTCGTTGAAGAAGCCCCATGACTCGTGCATGTCCCAGAGGAAGAGCGGGCGCCAGTACTCGGCGAGGGCGGTCACCTCGGCGGCCATGCGCGCCATCGGCAGGCCCTCGGGGTGGCCCGGGTAGAGGCGGTTGAGGTCACCGAAGCCGTCGAGGGTGCGCTCGAAGGCCGCGGCCGAGCGCCAGTTCAGTCGCGGCAGGACGATGATCGAGCCGCGCTGGACGTCCCAGTCGGCGACGGCCTCAGCGCCCATCCAGCCGCCGGGCTCGTTGCCGTGCACACCGCCAAGCACCATCACGCGCGGGCCGTCCAGGCCGGAGTGGTGGATGGTGCCGGTCGCCTCCCACTCGGTCCCGGCCATGAGCACGACATCCTCGCGGCCGCGCGGACGGGGTGACGGCGTAGGTGTGGGCGTGGATGTCGGCGAGGCGGTCGCGCGTGCCGCGAGCGCGGTGGCCTCGGCGGTAGGAGCGACCCCGGTCGGACTCGCCGCGCGTGCGTCGACGGCGGGATCGTCCTCGGCGGTGCAGCCAGCGAGAAGCGCGCCGGCGGCCGCAGCAACGCTGCCGCCAGCGGCGACGCCGAGGAAGCGGCGGCGCGAGTACGTCCTGGAGGATGAGCGCATGTGGTGTTTCCCGACCCCGGGAGCGGAGTCACAGGATACGACACAGCGGGACGCCCCGGCAGGCGTCGTCACGATGCGCAGCCCTCGGAGGGGGCTAGTACGAGGAGACGTCCATCTGCGGGAGGTTGCCGGTGGCGGAGTACACCGTGCGCTCCGCGATGTTCGTCGCGCGGTCCGCGATGCGCTCCAGGTTGTGGGCGACCCAGAGCAGGTGCGTCGACGGCTCGATGGTCGAGGGGTCGCCGATCATGATCTGGATGAGGTCCTGGTAGATGCGGTCGTACAGGCTGTCCACCTCGTCGTCCCGGTTGCCGACGCGGTAGGCCGCGTCCACATCCTGGTCGACGAACGCCTGGATCGAGTCGCGGAGCATCTCGCGGGCGTGGCCAGCCATGATCGGGATGTCGATGAGCGGCTTCACGAGGGGTTCGTCCTGCATCATGATCACGATGCGGGCGATGCCCTCGGCGTGGTCTCCCATGCGCTCGAGGTCGGTCATGATCGCGGCGACGGAGACGACGAGGCGCAGGTCGCGGGCCATGGGGGCCTGCTGGGTGATCAGGGAGATCACCTCGTTCTGGCACTCGAAGTTCTTGGAGTTGACGACCTTGTCGCCCTCCACGACGGAGCGAGCGAGCTCGGCATCGCGATCGAGGAGCGCCGTCATCGACCGGTCGACCGCGCGGTCGACCATCGACCCCATCTCCAGGACGAGATCCTGTAGATGGGACAGTTGTTTTGTGAAGGCCTCCCGCGCCATGCGAGCCCCATCTCATCTCCCCCGCCGGGAAGAATGACTATGGATGATAACGGCTTGCACGCTTGACCCCAAGGTGCTCGCTGGGGACAGCCGCCCCGGGGATCCGCGAGGCGCCGGCTAGCCGAAGCGGCCGGTGATGTAGTCCTCGGTGCGCTTGTCGCTCGGGTTGGTGAAGAGCTCCTCGGTGGGGCTGTACTCGATGAGCTTGCCGGTCCGCTCCTCGCCCGCGAGCAGGAAGGCCGTCCAGTCCGAGACGCGCGCAGCCTGCTGCATGTTGTGGGTGACGACGACGATGGTGTAGTCCCGCGCGAGGGTCCGCATCAGGTCTTCGATCTTCAGCGTCGCGATCGGGTCGAGGGCGGAACACGGCTCGTCCATCAGGATCACGTCCGGCCGGACGGCGAGGACGCGTGCGATGCAGAGGCGCTGCTGCTGGCCGCCGGAGAGCGAGGTGCCCGGCTCATCCAGCTTGTCCTTCACCTCGTCCCAGAGCGCCGCCTCGCGGAGCGACTGCTCGATGAGTTCGGTCATCTGGGCCTTGGAGGAGACCAGGCCCAGCCGCTTGGGGCCGAACGCGATGTTCTCCCGGATCGACATGGGGAACGGGTTCGGCTTCTGGAAGACCATGCCGACGTGACGGCGCAACTGCACCGCGTCGACTTCCCTTGAGTAGATGTCCGTGCCTTCGATGCTGATCTTGCCCGTGACGCGCGCGCCGGGGATCAGGTCGTTCATGCGGTTGAACGAACGCAGGAGCGTGCTCTTGCCGCAGCCCGAGGGTCCGATGAGCGCCGTGGTGGCCTTCGCGTAGATGTCAAAGGAGACATCGGCGACCGCCTGGTGGGCGCCGTACCAGACGCCGACGCCCTCGAGACGGAGCGCAACGTCCCCTGCGGTCCCCTTCTTGGGGGAGGCGGCGTGGGCCGCCGCAACGGTGGTCTTCACGTCCACCCCACCGCCGTGCATGCGGACCTGCTCCACGATCGGGTCGGTGGAAGTCTCGTTGGTCATTAGTTCCTCCTGACGGAGCCGAGTTGCGAGATCCTCCAGCGGAGGATCAGCGCGGCCACGTTGAACATCAGCACCAGGGTGAGGAGCACGAGGGCGATGCCCCACTTTCGCTCCTCGGGGTACCCGATGCCTTCGACAATGCGTCCGTAGAGTTCGAACGAGAGCGCCTGCGCGCGCTCGTTGATGACGGCCGTGGGAGAGAGGTTCACGTTCTTCGCGATGATGGCGCCCACCACGATGACCGGCGCCGTCTCGCCGGCGGCGCGGCTGATGGCGAGGAGCACGCCGGTGATGATGCCGGGAAGCGCCTGCGGCAGCGTAATGAACGTGGTGGTCCGCAGTCGCGAGACACCGAGCGCGAGCGAGCCCTCGCGGATGCCTCGGCTGACCGCGATCAGCGACTCGCGGGAACTCGTGATGATGATCGCCAGCGCCTGGAGCGCGAGCGTGGCAGAGACCACCCACAGGCTCTTCGAGCCACCGAGGAGGTCGAGGAAGAAGGCAGCGCCGAACAGCCCGTAGACGATCGAGGGCACGCCGGCGAGGTTGATGATCGTGAGGTTGATGAAGCGCAGCAACTTACCCGGCCGCGCGTACTCCGACAGGAAGACCGCCGACCCGACGCCGAACGGCACCGCGAGGATCACGACGAGGATGAGCGTGTAACCGGTGAGGACGATGACCGGCAGGATGCCGCCCTCCGCGCCATCGCGGCGGGGGCCTTCGAAGAGGAACTCCGGGGTGATGGCGCTGAAGCCCTCACGGAGGACGTAGCCGGTGACGATGACGATCGGGGTGAGCACGATGATCGTCGCGACGATCGTCATCGCGAACACCAGGTTCTGGACCAGGTTCTTCCGCCGGCCCTCCGGGGTGGTCTGCAGCCAGCTGTCGGTAGGTGCGCTGGTCATCGGGCGAACCGCTTCCGCTGCTTGTCCAGGACCAGGTCCGCGATCATGGTGGTGGCCAGCGTGATCAGGAAGAGCACCGCGCCGGTCATGAAGAGCGCCGGGCGGAGCAGCGAGAAGTTCGAGGCGTTCCCGAAGCCGGATGCGATCGTCGCGGTCATCGTCCGCATCGACTCCGTTGGCCCCTCGGGCACCGATGAGTTACCCCCGGCGAGGATCAGGACTGTCATCGTCTCGCCGATGGCACGCGCCATGCCGAGCATGACCGCGGCGGTGATCCCGGAGATGGCCGCCGGCATGATCACAAACCAGATGGCCTGGAGCTTGTTGCACCCCAGGGCGTAGGCGTTCTCCTTGAAGTCCAGGGGCACGGCCTGCAGCGCGTCGTCCGCGATCGAGATGATCAACGGCACGGCGATGAACGCGACCACGATACCGGCCGTCATCCCGGACATGCCGCCGGCGCCCCAGCCGAACTGATCCCGCACAAACGGCACGAGGAGGAACAGGCCGACGAACCCGAACAGCACAGTGGGGACGCCCGCCAGCAGTTCCGCGCCAGACTTGATGAAGAGGCGCAGGCGCGGGGGCGCCAGCTCGGAGATGTAGACCGCGGTCGCGAGTCCCAGCGGGACGGCGATGACCATGGTGACCAGGGTCACCCAGAGGCTGGCGACCAGCGGCGCGAGGATGCCGAAGCGAAACTTCTCCGGGTCGGAGGTGTTCTCCGTGATCGCGTTGTTAAACGTGAGGAACCGCGAGAAGGAGTAGTCCATCTCGACGAAGAGCCGGAGTCCCTGCTGGCCAAGCAGGAGGAGGATCCCGATCAGCAGGACGATGGTGAACAACCCTGTCCCGTAGATGACGGCCTCGACCACCGACTCCCAGAACGCACCGACACGCCGCCGCTTCACGGACTCGGCCAGCGTCGCGCGGGGGACATCACCCGTAGGTTGGGCTACCGCCACCTGAACCTCCATCGCGTTCGTCGCTGTCTCGAGGCCGGCTGTCCACCAGGACATCCGACAGCCGGCCTCGGGACAGGGAGAGGGGCGGGCACGGGGGCCCACCCCTCTCCTCTTGCTCATCTCGTCCCGTTAGTTGACCGGGAGGAAGCCAATCTCCTCGCCGAGCGCCTGGCCCTCCGGGCTCAGGACGAAGGCGATGTAGGCCTTCACCAGCGGGTCCGCGGACGCAGCCGGGTCGCCGTCGGTGTAGTAGTAGAGGCCACGGGCGATCGGGTAGTCGCCCGACGCCACCGTCGCCTCGGACGGCTCGAAGGCGTCCGACGCGTCGTCCTTGGCCACCGGCACCACGCGGACGGAGCCCGCGGGGATGTCGGCGAGGTTACCGAGGCCGGCGTAGAAGATGCCGTTCGGGTCACCAGCCACGGCGGTCAGGCCAGCCGGCGCGCTCGCCTGCTTGTTGATGTCCGGCGAGTACTCGGCGTCGTCGCCCAGGGCCTCCTGGATGACTTCCTCTTCGAGGTACGCGAACGTCCCGGACTCTTCGTTGCGGGTGTAGAGGACGATCTCAGCGTCCGCACCGCCAACCTCAGACCAGTTGGAGATCTGGCCGGCGAAGATCATCGCGACCTGCTCGAACGTCAGGCGCTCGACGGCCGTGTTCGAGGGGTGCACGACGATCGCGAGGGCGTCACGGAAGATCGTGGTCTCGAAGGGGTCAAGGCCGGCGGCCTTCGCCTGGGTGATCTCTTCGGCGCTGATCTCGCGCGAAGCTGCGGCGATCGGGACTTCCTTGTTGATGAAGGCGGTGATGCCACCACCCGAGCCGAGTTCGCCCGTCGTGACGGTCACGCCGGAGTGCAGGGCCTCGAACGCTTCGATCGCGAGCCGGGTGTACGGCGCAACCGTGGACGAACCCTCGATGTTGAGTGAACCGGAGAGCGCTTCCGCGCCCGCCGCGGTGGCGGTGCCACCGGACGCCGTGGTCGCGGCGGCGGTGCCGTTGCCGGGGTCCTTGTCCTCGCTACAGGCGACGAGCAGCACGCCGAGCATGCCGACCATGAGGGCCAGCAGCAGCGTGCGCTTGCCGAATACTTGCTTGAACACCATTCAGGCTCCTTCAGTCTGGTGCCGCGGTCGGGACCATCCCGTGCGGCGGTCTTTCCCTCTGTCCAGGATGGATGGTCTGGGTGGCGGGTTAATGCTCGTTTAAATGGCGGGAGGCAGGCGCCGCCTACGATCCTCGCCATGCCGCGAGACACCTTTCAGGCCGAGCTCGACGAACTCCGCAACGACGTCATCGCCCTGGGCGCCCGCGTCCGTGACGCGGTGGACGAGAGCGTGCTGGCCCTGCGCCAGGCGGACATCCGCCGGTCCCGAGGGCTGATGGACCGCCTCGCGAACGTGGCGAGCGTGCGCTGGGACATCGAGGAGCGCACGATCATCGCCGTCGCGGAGCAGCAGCCGGTCGCGAGGGACTGCCGACAGCTGGTGGGGTTCCTGGAGATGCTGGCGGACCTGGCCCGCATCGGCGACTACGCGCGCGGGATCTGCGAGATCAACCAGCTGATGGGTACCGCGAGCCCGCCACGCCGGCTCGGGTTCATCCCCTCGATGGCCGACAAGGCGCTCGCCATGCTCGACGACGCCCTCCGCGCCCTCCGCGACGACGAACCGGAGCGCGCGCGGCACGTGCTGGTGGCGGACGACGACCTGGACCGCCTCCAGGACCGCGTCTACACCGATGCCTTCCGCGCGATGATCGAGGACCCCTCCCGCGTCGAGGAGCAGACCTACGTGCTGTGGGTCGCGCACAACCTGGAGCGCGTGGGCGACCGGGCGACGAACGTCTGCGAGTCCCTGATCTTCATGCTCACGGGGCAGCGCATCGCGGCAAACACGTTCGACCGCGGGGACTCGCCCGGGACTGCCTAGCCCGCCCGCGGGAGCGTGAACGAGAGCGTCGCGCCTTCGCCCGCATCCCCGACCCAGATCTCACCGCCGTGGCGCGTGACAATGTGCCGCGCGATCGCGAGCCCGAGCCCGGTGCCGAGCCCGTCGCCTCGGGAACGGTCCCCGGTGTAAAAGCGCTCGAAGATACGGAGCCGGTCCTGGGGGACGATCCCGGGGCCTTCGTCGCAGACGTCGATCTGCACGCCGTCCCGGTGCACCGCGCCTCGGAGCATCACCTGCCCGCCCTCGGGGGAGTGGCGGATGGCGTTGTCGACCAGGTTCGACAGCACCTCCAGCACGCGCTCGCGGTCCGCGTTCATCGGGGGGATCTCGTCGGCGACGAAGTGGTCGATGACGACGCGCCGTTGCTCGGCGACCGGCGCGATGCGGCGCTGGGCCTCCGCCAGCAGGTCGGCGACATCGACGGGTTCGAGGTGGAACTCCTCGGCGCGCGATTCGAGGCGCGACAGGCGGAGGAGCCGGTCGACGATGCGCCCGAGCCGCTCGATCTCGGAGGTCAGCTGGCGCGAGAAGCGGGCGCGCTGGTCCGGCTCCTCGACGCCCGACTCGAGCGTCTCGGCGAGGGCGAGGGCCGCCGCGATCGGCGTCCGGAGCTCGTGCGAGACGTTCGCGATGAGGTCCTGGCGGGCGCGTTCCGCACGGCGGAGTGCGGTCATGTCCTGCAGCGTGAGGACGGTGCGGATGTCGTCGGACTCCACGGGCGTGGCCGTGGCGAAGATCACGCGCCCCTCGCCCAGCTCGACCTGGCGGGGTTCCGCTGCTGACTCACGGAGGACCTCCAGGAAGACGTGGTCGCGCGCCGCCCGGATGAGCGAGACGCCGGTCATCGTGTTCCTCGGACGTGCCAGCAGCGTGGCGGCGGCGGTGTTCGCGGCGATGACGGTGTTCTCGGCATCGAGCAACAGGACGCCCTCCGAGAAGAGGTCGAGCAGTGCGGCGATCTGGTCGTGCTCCGGCTCGTGCGCGGGCACGGCCTCGGGCAGCGGAGACGACGGCGGCGCCTCGCGTGCGTGCCGCGCCGCCGTCGCGAGCCCGGCGACGACGACGACCGCCGCGGCACAGGCGGCGGCGACCCCGGTCGGCACGAGCAGGACGATGAGGGCGACGAGTCCCGCGACGGCGAACCAGCCGGCGGTGCGATTGGCGTTCATGCCTGGAACTTGTACCCCACCGACCTCACGGTCTGGATATGGCGGGGATCGGACGGGTCGTCCTCGATCTTCTCCCGGAGCCATCGGACGTGGACGTCCACCGTGCGGGTCTCGCCGGGGTAGGTGAGCCCCCAGACCTGCTCCAGGATGACGTCCCGCGTGAAGACCTGGCCCGGGTTCCGCATCAAGAACTCCAGCAGGGCGAACTCGCGTGGCCGGAGCTTCACCGGGATGCCTCGGCGGGTGAGCTCGTGCGCGGTGGGTGACAGCACCAGGTCGCCCGCGGTCAGCATCTCCGACCCGCCGTCGCGCTCCGCGCTCGCAGGCCCCGCGTCGCGGGAGAGCCGGTCGCGCCGAAGCATCGAGGCAACACGGGCGCGGAGCTCGCGCATGGAGAACGGCTTCGAGACGTACTCGTCGGCACCCATCTCGAGGCCCTGGACCACGTCTGCCTCGGAGTCGCGAGCGGTGAGCAGGAGGATGGGGACGGGGGTCTCCGTGCGGATGACCCGACAGACATCGAGGCCGGACATGCGTGGCAGCATGACGTCCAGCACGATCAGGTCAGGCTGGCGATCCCGGGCGACCTCAAGCCCGGTCACCCCGTCGCTGGCGGTCACGACCTCGTGTCCATCGCGCTGCAGGTTGTATGCAATCGTCTCGCGAATCGTCGTGTCATCTTCCACGACGAGGACCAGGGTCATAGCGCCTCCCCGAACTCCGCCAGAATAGTCCGCTGGTGACGTAAACCCCACGTGGTGCGAGACTTCGCGAGATGGATGTGACACTTGCCTGGCGCATGATCCGCAGGTGGTGGTGGGCGCTGATTGCCGCCACGGTGGTGGGTGGCGCACTCGGATACGGGCTTTCCCTCCAGATCACCCCGACCTATGAATCCACTACCACGCTCCTCGTCACGCAGCGCGAGACCGAGGGCGTCGTGCAGCTCAACGACATCCAGACGGCGGAGCGCCTGGCGAACACGTTCTCGCGCCTGGTGACGCTCCGGCCGGTCCTCGATCAGGCGATTGGCGAGGGAGCGCTGCCGTTCTCTGTCAACGCGCTCGATGAACGGATCACGGTGGCGAACCCGGCCGGCACCCAGCTGCTGGAGGTGTCGGCGCGCGCCGACGACGCAGAGCTGGCAGCCCGCATGGCGAACGCCGTCGCCGCGGCCTTCATCTCCTCCAACGAGGCGGAGCGTACCGCCCGGCCGGGCACGGTCTCCGTCGTCGAAGACGCGATCGCGTCCGACTTCCCGGTCTCGCCGCGCACACACCTCAACGCCGTCCTCGCGGCGATGCTCGCGATCGGCGCCGCCGGCGCCATCGTCCTCCTCGTCGAGTACCTGGACGACACGGTGAAGGGGCCCGAGCAGGCCCAGGAGATCACCGGGCTGCCGACGCTGGGGCGCATCGAGCGGTTCGAGGGGATGCGGTCTCCGCGCGAGCAGCTTCAATCGGCGACCAAGCCTCGCAGCACCGTGGCAGAGGCCTACCGCGCGGCCCGCACCAACCTCACGTACGCCCTCGACCTCGGCCGGGAGCGGAAGCTCGTGCTGGTCACCTCGCCCGGGCCGGGTGAGGGCAAGACGACCACTGCTGCCAACCTCGCGGTGGTCTTCGGGCTGGCGGGCCACCGCGTCTGCGTCATCGACACGGACCTGCGCCGCCCCACGCTGCACCGCGTGTACGGGCTCGAGAACGGCGAGGGCCTGACCACGCTGCTCCTCGCCCGCGAGCCCGACATCGACCGCGCTGTCCAGCGCTCGATCTATACGAACGTGTCCGTCGTCACAGCCGGGCCGCTGCCACCGAACCCGTCCGAACTGCTCGGGTCGGCGCGCATGCAGGAAGTGCTGGAGCGCCTCCGCGGCCGCTTCGACATCGTGCTGCTGGACTCGCCGCCTGCCCTTGTGGTGACAGATGCCTCGGTGCTCTCCACGCTGGTGGACGGCCTGGTGGTGGTGGCGCGCGCCGGAAAGACGCGGCGCGGAGCCCTCAAGGCGACGATCGAGGAGCTGGCTCAGTCCGGCCGGCCGATCGCGGGTGTGATCCTCAACCGCATCGCGAACCGGGAGGCCGGCTACTACTACGCACACGGCGAGGCCTACGGGGACGATGCACGAGACGACGAGCCCCGCCGTCCGGTACAACCACGCATGGCCGAGGACGACGACGCGCCGGCCGAGGCGTCTCAGCGGCCAACCGGCTGACCCAGCGTCCCGTTCCAGAAACCTCTAGCATCCGGTCTTAGTAATCGGAGCCACCGTGCCGGAACCCGTGGTCCACGCCCAGGATCCAAGGGCGGCGGAACGACGACAGCGCGTCGAGCGTTTCACCCGCCCGGTCCAGCAGTTCATCGCGACGGAGATCGCGGGCGGCGTCGTGCTGCTCGTCGCGGCGGTGATCGCCCTCATCTGGGCGAACTCGCCGTGGAGCCACACATACCACGAGTTGCTGGAGCACCACTTCGCGATCGACCTCGGGTTCTGGGCGCTGGACAAGCCCGTCCACTTCTGGGTCAACGACGCCGCGATGGTGGTGTTCTTCTTCGTCGTCGGGCTGGAGATCAAGCGCGAGGTCGTCATCGGCGAACTCTCCGACGCGCGCCAGGTGGTGGTCCCGATCATGGGCGCGCTGGGCGGGATGATCGCGCCCGCGGTGATCTTCACGGCCGTCCTGCGCGGCGGCGACGGCGCGAGCGGCTGGGGCATCCCGCTGGCCACGGACATCGCGTTAGCGCTCGGCGTGCTCTCGGTGGTGGGGAAGCGGGTGCCGTTCGGCCTGCGCGTGATGCTGCTGGCGCTCGCGATCGTCGACGACATCGGCGGGATCATCGTGATCGCGGTCTTCTACACGAGCGAGCTGGCGTTCATGCCGCTGGCGCTCACCGGGGTGCTGCTGGTCCTCGCCCTCGTACTCCGGCAGAACGGGATCTGGTACCTCCCGATCTATGTCGCCCTCGGGGTGGTCGCGTGGGCCGCCACCGTGTCGTCCGGCATCCACCCGACGATCGTGGGTGTGCTGCTCGGCATCCTCGCACCGTGGAAGGCCTGGTACTCCGAGGTCGGGTTCACCGCGCTGGCGCGGGATGAGCTCCAACGGTTCGACGAGGCATCCCGCTCACACGACGAAGAGTTTGCGCATGAGCAGAAGAGCCACGCCCTGCACCAACTGCGGTTCCTGACCGACCGCAGCATCGCGCCACTCGACCGGATCGAGCACGAACTGCAGCCGCTGGTCGCCTTCGTGATCGTGCCGATCTTCGCGTTCGCGAACGCGGGCGTCTCGATGAGCCTCGACACGCTCCAGGTCGCGGCGACGGCGCCGGTCGCCCTCGGAGTGTTCTTCGGGCTGCTGATCGGCAAACCGCTGGGCATCTTCCTCGCGGTGTGGATGACCGTACGGCTGGGGGCGAGGTTGCCTGCGGGCGTCGGCTGGGCAGGTGTGATCGGTATGGGGATCCTCGGCGGCATCGGGTTCACCGTCTCCCTGCTCATCACCGAGCTGTCGTTCACCGACGCGCAACTGCTGACCGATGCAAAACTCGGGATCCTGTTCGCCTCGGCGCTCGCGGGGATCGTCGGGTTCCTCGTCCTGCGCCGCGTCTACCCACCGCTGCCGGACGAGGCCGACTAGCGCGCTACAACGCACGGGAGATCGGTGCGGGGACGTAGCAGCCCCGCGCGATCGCGCGGGGCTGGCGGGCTCGGCCGGTAGGCCGAGGTGGACGCGAGGTGGACGCGCGGTGCGTCGCCCTAGAGCGCGAGGGCGCCGACGCGAAGTGCGGTCACGGCATCCGCGTCCGCGAAGAGCAGCGGCTGCACCCACGTCTCGGGGTCCTCGAACCGCTCGAACGGCTCCCACCGCTCCGCACCCTGCGTCCAGACCTCGTGCCCCGCGGACCGCGCGAGGACGATGCCCGGGGCGACGTCCCAGACACGGGAGTTCGCGGTACGGGCGGAGGCGAGGACGCCGGCGGCGACCAGCGCCGACTCCAGCGCGATGGCGCCGAAGTGGCGATGGTCCCAGCCGGGCTCACGCTGCTTGTACGGGGCGGGGGTCGTGCTGAGCAGGCGCTCGCGGCCGACGGCGCGCAGGCCGCCCGAGGCGACGCGGCCCTCGAAGCGGAACGAGCCGCCCTCGCGCGCGTGGTAGACGCCGGGACGCAGCGCGTGGGTAGCAGAGCACCACACCGCACCCGCGACCGGCACGCCGTGGAACAGCACACCGATGGCCGAGGCGTAGAACGGAAGGCCGTTCACGAAGTTCGCGGTGCCGTCGATGGGGTCGATGGTCCAGGTGAACGGCGACCCAACCGCGCCGCCGAGGCCGCCCTCCTCACCGAGGACCGCGTGGTCCGGGTGGCGGACGGAGAGCCGGCGGCGGAGCAGCGACTCGATCTCCTCGTCGACGTCGGACGCCACGTCGTGCGGCGCCATGATGCCTCGACGCTGGTCCTTGTAGCGGACCGAGATCGGGCGGCCGAGCGCGTCGATCAGGTGCTCACCGGCGAGGACCGCGAGGTCGTAAGCGGTCTCCTCCAGCATCTCGAAGACGCTCGGGATCCCGAGGGTCGCGACAGAGCGCCGCGTGACGGCGGCGGGGAGGGACTCCTCGATGTGTGCGGTGGGGGTGGGGTGGGTGATGTTGTGACTCATGCTCTCTCTTCTCCATGACATGCCGTGTGTGGCGAGGGATGACGCGGCGGGAACACCCCGTCGCGTGGCCTGGACGCCCGGATGCCCGAGCGTGGACAGCGTTGGATGTGGGTGCGTCGCGCCACGTCGGCGGGGACGCCGGTGATGCCGCAGAAATGGAGCGGCGCCGGGGTGAGCCGGCGCCGTCCATCAGAGGGGTCGCGGGACACCCGCGAGGTAGTCCGGTCATGCACGATGCGGTTTACGTAGATGACCACGGAGTCATCGTGCCGGATGTGCGTTAACTGTCGATTAGGGATTGAGAGCAGAGGGACGAACGCCGACGGGGGCGGTCACTCCTGGGTCGAGACGATCCGCAGTTCCCGCCCGAAGGCGGACTGGAACCGCGCGCCGCATTCCTGGCCCCGCCACCAGCGTGAGACCGGCGCGTGGACCTCCAGTACATCGTCGTTCAGTACGACACGCGTCTCGCCGAGGGCGTCCGGAGGCGAGCGCCGCTCGACCTGGTCCGCGAGGTCGAGGATGGCGGCGGCGGCCGCGAGGTCCTCGGCCGGCAGTGCATCCGAGATCGGGCGGTAGGCCTTGAGGCTCGTACTGGGGCGCTCGGCGAGCAGGAGGAGCGACGCGACCGCGACGAGCATGGTGTGGGAGAACCCCTGGAGGTCCGAGTCCACCACGACGTCCGCGGCGCGGGCGTGCCGGTTGTAGACATCGATCGTCGCGCCGACGTCGATCACCTGCGCGGCATGCTCGAGTGACTCGCGCAGGATGGGCTCGCCACCCGGGATGAGCGTGTCGAACAGCGAGACAGCGAGCCGGGCGCGGCGGTCGGCGTGCGGCTGGTTCCAGCGCGAGAAGGCGCGACACAGCGCACGGATCGAGGCGGCACGGACGACCTCCGGCGCCGGTAGCGCCTCGGAGACCATGCCGCGGATGACGCCCTCGCGCAGTCCCTGGCCGGAGACGTGGAGGCGAGACGCGCCTGTGAACTCCATCACCTCGTCCACGGCCACCGCGCCCGCGACGATCGAGTCGGCGCGGCTGCTGTTCAAGCCCGGGACGGCGGCACGGCGCGGCGAGTCGAGACGGGCGAGGAGGCGCGCGAGCCGTCGGACGCCGTCGCGCGTCACCTCGTACCCGTGGAGACGGGTGAGCGGGTACTGCTCGCGACGCAGGTCGATCTTCGCGAGGTTGCGGATCGTGCCGCCCGTCCCGACTAGCGCCTCGCCCGCGCCGAGGGTGGGGACGCCCGCCTCGCGCAGTGCTTCGCGGACGTGCTTGCGGAGGGCGCGGACCTCGCCGTTCTTCGGTGGGTCGTTGGGAAGGAAGCCGTCCGTCAGGCGCAGCGCGCCGAAGGGGAACGTCCATGCGTAGTCCGGCGCGCGGTCGCGGAAGCGGACGATCTGCAACGAGCCGCCGCCGATGTCCACGCTGAGGCCGTCATTCACGTCGATCCCGTAGGCGGCGCCGACGAACCCGAAGCGGGCCTCGCGGTAGCCGTCCACGATCTCCACCGTGACGCCGAACCGCTCGCGGATCAGCTCGGCCAGCACGCCGCCGTTCTTCGCCTCGCGCATCGCGAAGGTGCCGACGGCGCGGATCTCCTCGGCGCCCTGTCCGCGCGCGAGCGCAACGAAATCGCCCATCGCGTCGAGGGTGGTCTCGAAGGCCTGGTTCGTGAGGCGACCGTCGTGGTCGAGGGTGCGGGCGAGGCGCAGGGGGGCGCGCAACTCGTCGATCACCTCGAGCGCCCCGCGCTCCGCGATCTGCAGGACGACGACGCGCCCGGAGTTGGACCCGATGTCGATGACGGCGACACGACGACCGGCCATGCCGAACATCCTCGCACGGTCGTCACCGAGCCGCGCCAACGAGAGGTCATAGCGAGACACCGAGGCGTCGGTGTGGATGGTCAGTGTGTCCTCGCTTCTAGACGTGCGGATGATAACGCCCTTGAGCAATTCCGCCCGTCAAAGTCGCGTTAAGACCTCCCCGCCCGCAGCCGCGAAGAGCACGACCAGCCACGGTGGCGCCTTCCACGCGACGAGCAGCCCGAATGCGACGAGCACGAGCGCGAGGTCACGCGCATCGAACACCGCGCTGGTCCACACCGGGTCGTAGAGCGCCGCCGCGAGGATCCCGACGACGGCGGCGCCAACACCGACGAGCGCCGACCGCACGGACGGGACACCCCGCAGGCGGTCCCAGAACGGCAGCACTCCCCAGACGAGGAAGAACGAGGGCAGGAAGATCGCGCCGAGCGCGAGGAGACCTCCGGCGAGGCCGTTCGGCTCCACCTCGAACGCCGCGCCGAGGTACGCGGCGAACGTGAACAGCGGGCCCGGCACGGCCTGCGCGGCGCCGTACCCGGCGATGAAGGTGTCCGCGTCCAGCCATCCCGGCGGGACGACCTCCTGCTCGATCAGCGGAAGCACCACGTGCCCACCACCGAAGACGAGCGAGCCTGCGCGGTAGAAGGCGTCGACGACCTCCACGGCGCGGAGGTCGAGCGTCGCGGCGAGCACCGGCAGCCCAACGAACCCGACGAGGAAGAGCGCGAGCCACGCGACGCCGTGCCCTCGACGGGTGGATGGCTCCACCGCGTCACCGCCGGTGGCGACATCGTCTCGGAACAGCACGACGCCGACGAGGCCCCCCGCGACGATCACGACCACCTGGGCGAGGGCGTTCGCCGCGACGAGGACGACGACGGCCGCGAGGATGGCGATGGTGGCGCGAGCGCGCCCGATCGCGAGGGTGCGAGCCATGCCCCAGACGGCCTGGGCGACGACGGCGACCGCGGCCAGCTTCAGGCCGTGCAGCCAGCCGGCGTCCTCGACGTCCACGGAGCCGACGAGCAGCGCGAAGGCGATCAGCGCCGCGGCGGAGGGGAGCGTGAACCCGAGCCACGCGAGGAACCCGCCGAGGTACCCGGCGCGCACCGTCCCGACGGCGATCCCGACCTGGCTGCTGGCGGGGCCGGGCAGGAACTGGCAGAGCGCGAGCAGGTCGGCATAGCGACGCTCATCGAGCCAGGCACGGCGGACGACGTACTCGTGGTGGAAGTAGCCGAGGTGGGCGACGGGACCGCCAAAGGAGGTCAGGCCCAGGCGTAGCGCGACGAGGAAGACCTCGAGCGGTGAGCCGCGTTCCTCGACCACCAACCGTGGGGCATTCACCGAGCGCTCACCAGCATCGGCCGATTCTACGCATGCCAGGATCGCCTCCGGTAAGGTGAATCCTCCTCAAGAGAGACGCGCCGGCCGGGCCGCGCGCTATCCTCGGTGTGACGCTCAGGTGCGTCCGCTCGTACGGGAGTCGGCATGGAAGTCATCGTCCTGCTCGTGGTGCTGGGCATCGTGGTGCTCATCGCCCTCTTCGTGGTCGCGCTCTACAACGGGCTCGTCCAGCGCCGGCTGCGCGTGGACGAAGCCTGGTCGCAGATCGACGTGCAACTGAAGCGACGTCATGACCTGATCCCGAACCTCGTGAACGCCGTCCGCGGCTACATGGAGTTCGAAGAGGAGACCCTCACGAGGGTGACCCAGGCCCGCGCGGACGCCGTTGCGGCAGGGGCCCGAGGGCCGGCCGACCAGGCGGACGCGGAGAACGCCCTGACCGGCACGCTGCGCTCGCTGTTCGCGGTGATGGAGAACTACCCGGACCTGAAGGCCAGCCAGAACGTCATGAGCCTGCAGGAAGAGCTGAGCACCACCGAGAACCAGATCTCGTTCTCGCGCCAGCACTACAACGCGACCGTCCGGGACTACAACACGGCGATCGCCACCGTGCCCGCGGTCTTCATCGCGGGTGTGTTCGGCTTCACCAAGCGCGACTTCTTCGAGGCTGAGGACGCCGCGCGCGAGGTCCCGGAGGTCCAGCTCCGCTAGCGCGCTCCCTCGGGAGTGCCGCCGCGCGAGCGCCCCATGGCCGGCCGTAGCACCTTCTTCGCCCAGCAGGCGGCGAACCGACGGAAGTCGATCCTGCTGCTGCTGAGCGTCGGCCTGCTCCTCGGCGTCTTCGGGTTCGCGATCGGGTTCGGGACCACCGGCGACCCGTTCGGCGGACTCGGCTTCACCGTGATCGCCGTGATCCTCGCCGTCGTCCTCGGGATGGGCTCGTACTACGGCGGCGACCGCGCCGTGCTCGCCGCCTCAAGGGCGCAACCGGTGACCGAGGCGTCCCACCCGGTGCTGATGAACGTGGTGCAGGAGATGTGCCTGGCGGCGAACCTGCCGATGCCGAAGGTCTACACGATCCCGGATACCGCCCTGAACGCCTTTGCCACGGGCCGCGACCCTGAACACGCGTCGATCGCCGTGACCGAGGGGCTCCTCGACCGTCTCGACCGCGAGGAACTCCAGGGCGTGATCGCGCACGAGCTCGGACACGTCCGGAACTACGACATCCGCTTCATGCTGCTGATCGGCGTGCTGGTGGGCGGTGTCGCCCTGGTGGCCGACATGTTCCTGCGGTACAGCCTGTTCTTCGGCCGCGGACGCCGAGGCGGCTCCCGGGACAGCGGGGGCGGGGCGATCCAGATCGTGATGTTCGTGCTCGCGATCGTCCTCGCGATCCTCGCACCCATCGCGGCACGCCTCGTACAGATGTCGGTGAGCCGGCAGCGGGAGTACCTTGCCGACGCGACGGCGGTGGAGCTGACGCGCAACCCCGTAGGGATCGAGAACGCGCTGTGGAAGCTGGGGGCCGACCGCGAGGTGCTGGAGGTCGCGAACCGCTCCACCCAACACCTGTACATCGTGAACCCCATCCGGAAGTTCGAGGAGCGCGCGACCTCGATCTGGGCGACCCATCCAGCCCTCCCCGACCGGATCGACCGCCTCCGCGAGCTGCACTCGGCGCCCCCGCTCACGCCCGAGGAGCGCGCGCTGCTCCTCGCCCACTAGCATCCCTGCCCCTAACGGACACGTCGCTACCGAGGCACGTGGACTATGGCGCGTAGCCGCGCGGGCGCGACCATAGAAGTTCATGATCACGCACCTCACCCCCCGTACTGGCCATATTGGCCGCCTGGGACGCTTCGGCGTCCGCCTCGCAGCCGCGACGGCGATCGCCGTTGTCGCACTGGGTGCGGTGGCGTGTGCCAACCCGGACATCGATCCGACGGCGGGGGACGCCTCCGGCACCGCGACCAGCACGGGCACGAGCTCAAGCACGGCGACGGAGCCTCCCAATACGCCTTCGTCCACGGGTACCGTCCCCGGCGGCACCACCGAGACCGCGACCGCGAGCCTCACCGCCACCAGCGCGCCCGGCGATCCCGAGGCCGCGCTGCGCCGCAGCCTGCTGAGCAGCCTGACGACCGGGCTCGCCCCGGACGAGACGCGCCAGGCGCTCCAGGGGATCGAGGTCGTGACAGCGCCGATCGAGGCGGAGGGCCGGACGCTCCGTGTCGCGGTCACCTCGGGCGCCGGGATCTACGACCTCCCGGAGGCGCGCGAGCACGTCGCCGCGATCTACGAGCAGAGCGGCGACGACTGGGTGGAGCTGTCCAACCTCACGCTGGAGTCCGGCCCGACCGTGGCCGAGGTCGAGGTCGTCGCGGACGAGTACGAGGGCTCGTCCTGGATCGCGGTCCACGGGTTCACCGGCGCCCACAGCGGTACGTTCGAGCTGCTGCAGTTCGACGGCGTCGACCTGACGTCCTCGGTCTGGTGGTTCAGCTCCATGCCCGGCGCCGCGACGATCGTCGACCTCGACGGCGTCGACCCGCCCGAGATCGTCCTCAACGCGACGGACCCTTATGTCTACTGCTACGCGTGCGGCGTCCGCGCCTGGCACGAGGTCATCTACCGCTGGGTCGAGGGCCAGCTCGTGGAGGTTCCGCTGGCCGGGGTGGCGGCCAACGACCAGCTCATCACGGACCTCACCGAGGCCGCCGCCCTCCTCGCCCAGGCCGACCTCTGGGCACACGCCCTGAGGACCGTGACGGAGGCGCGGAACGCGGACCCGAAGAACATGGACGTGTTCTGGCTGTACACGCTGATCGAGCGCGTCGCGGAGCCACGCCTCGCGGATGCCGGCGCCGACCAGCAGCCGTTCATGACCAACATCCTGGCCGGTGAGTACGAGGCCGCGGTAGACCTCATGCGGCCGTACGAGCCAGCCGTCGCGCTCGACCCGAACGGGCCGCTGATCGCGGGCACCGTCGCCGAGGGCAGCTGGGCCGACGCCACGGCCGCGTGGACGCTGGACTACAGCGAGCGTGCACTCGCCCTCGCACCCGACCTCGCCGCCGCGCACGCCGTGCGGGCGTTCGGGCTGCTGGTGCAGAACCCCGAGGACTGGTCGGAGGCCCTTGGCGAGATGGAGGAGGCGCGCCGCCGCCAGCCACGGGACGAGTTCTACCAGCTGTGCGTCCAGTACCTCTTCGAGCAGAACGGCGGCGCGTTCGGCTAGGACGTCGCGCCGGCGCCCTCGTCCGGACGCATGACGTGCAGATCCTCCGGCGGTAGCTCCAGCGTCCACCGTCGCCGGTCCTGGACGCCGAGCACCTCGTACGGCCGCGAGGGCAGATCGACCTCCAGGTGCGGCCCGACGCCCAGCGGGCGGAAGCGCAGCGTGTGGCCCGCGCCGTACGCGTGCTCCTCGATGACCTCGGCGGCAAGGAGGTTCGTCGCTCCCTGTTCCTCGGACGCCACGCGGCGCAGGTTCACGCGCTCCGCGCGGAGCGCCAGTTCCACCCGCTCCCCAGGCGACGGACGCCACCCCGGGTCGGCGACGCGCAGCACCAGGCCGTCGACATCGACGTGGAGTCCGCCGTCGAACCGATCGAGGACGCGCGCCTCCATCACGTTGCTCACACCGGTCAACTCGGCGACGCGCCGGGAGGCGGGACGGCGGAACACCTCCTCGCGCCGGTCGAACTGGAGGATGCGTCCCTGGTCGAACACCGCGAGCCGGTCGGCGAGCAGGTGGGCCTCGCGAAGGTCGTGCGTCACGAAGACGACGGTCAGGCCGAGTTCGGCGCGCAGCCGCAGCAGCTCGGCGCGCAGGGTGCGGCGCAGCGATGAGTCAAGGGCTGAGAACGGCTCGTCGAGGAGCAGCAGCGGCACGTCGCGCGCCAGCGCCCGGGCAAGGGCGACGCGCTGGCGCTGCCCCCCGGAGAGCGATCCGGGACTGCGGTCGTCGTAGCCCTCGAGGCCCAGTCGATGCAGCAGCCCGCGCGCGGTCCGGGTGCGTTCGGCGCGAGCCCCGCTCACGCCGAAGGCGACGTTCTCCAGCACGGTCATGTGGGGGAAGAGCGCCAGTTCCTGGACGACATAGCCGACATTGCGGCCCTGCGGTGGGACATCGACTCCGGCAGCGCTGTCGAAGACCGTGCGGCCTGCGATCTCGATGTGGCCGGAGTTGGGGGTGAGCAGCCCGGCCGACGCCTGCAGCGTCAGGCTCTTGCCTGCGCCGGAGTGGCCGAAGAGGACGACGACCTCGCCGTCCGCCTCGAAGGCCGCGTCGTACTGGAACGCGCCGAGGCGCAGGCTCGCTTCGTAGCGGAGCGCGCTCATCGGTTAGGCGCTCCGGGCGTGGCGAGGCGGAACACCACCAGCACGACGAACGCGACGGCGAGCAGCACGAGGGACATGCTCACCGCGCCGGAGAGGCCGAGCGTGGAGCGCTCGAACGCGTCGATGATCGCGAGGGGCATCGTGCGCGTGCGGCCCTCGAGGCTGCCGGCGAAGATCAGCGTCGCGCCGAGCTCGCCGAGGGCGCGCGCCCAGCAGAGGACGACGCCGGCGAGGATCGCGCCGCGTGCCTGGGGCACGGTGATGCGGACGAACGTCTCGATGCGCGACGCGCCCAGCGTGTAGGCGACGCGCTCGAGCTGCGGGTCGACGGCGGCGAAGCCGCTGCGTGCCGCGCGGACGTAGAACGGCGCGGCGACGAGCAGTTGCGCCATGACGACGGCCGTTGCGGTGAACGTGAGGCGGATCCCGGTGAGGTCCGCGAGCGGTTTACCGACCAACCCCTGCGACCCGAAGGCGGTGAGCAGGGCGACGCCAGCGACGGTCGGTGGCAGCACGATCGGCAGGTCGACGAGCGCATCGAGCGCCGCGCGCGCGCGGACGCGGGTGCGTGCCAGCCAGTAGGCGACCGGCGTCCCGAGGACGACGGCGAGGACCGTCGACAGCGTCGCGGTCCACAGCGAGAGGACGAGCGCGCTCCTGACGGGGCCAGACGTGGCGAGCTCCCAGACACGACCGTCGGAGGCGGCGCGCACGCTCAGCCCCACCAGGGGGAGCGCGAAGATCAGGGCGAACACCAACCCGAGCACCAGGAGCAACGCGAGGCCGACGAGGTCCGCGCGCGGCGAGCGGAGCGTCATCAACCCGCCCGGCTGAACCCGTGCCGCTCGAGGATCGCCTGGCCGGCCTCGGACAGCACGAACTCGACGAACGCGGCCGCAGCCTCGGGGGTATTGGTGAGCGCGGCGATCACATACTCGGCAGGGGGCGCGAACTCCGAGGGGAAGCGGTACATCTCGACAGCGTCCCCGGCGACCGCCGCGTCCGTCGCGTAGACGATCCCCGCGTCCGCCTCGCCGAGCTCGACCTTCGCGAGGACGGCGCGGACATTGGCCTCCTCGCTCACGACATTCGCGAGCACCGCGTCCGCGAACCCGCCGCCGATGCTCGCGTCCGCCGCGGCGATCGCCTCGCGGGCGTAGACGCCGACCGGCACCTCCGGCCCGGCGAGGACGAGGCGGATCCCGTCGCTCGCAAGGTCCTCGAACCCGGCGATGAGGCCGCGCCCCCGCGGGGTCACGACGACGATCTCGTTCTGGGCGAAGATGTCGGACGCC
This sequence comes from uncultured Dehalococcoidaceae bacterium, assembly GCA_964414675.1. Taxonomy (GTDB): domain Bacteria; phylum Chloroflexota; class Dehalococcoidia; order UBA2979; family UBA2979; genus W-Chloroflexi-9. The sequence goes on along the minus strand of CAYPYF010000003.1, from coordinate 34,004 downwards.
TCCGCCTTTCCGTCGTCGACCACCACCTGCATCTGCGCAGCGTTCGCCGAGGCGAAGACATCGGCCGGGGCGCCCTCCACGATCTGGACGGCGAGCGCGGACGAACTGGCGAAGTTCAGGTCAACCTGGACGCCGCTGTGCTGAGCCCTGAACGCCTCGGCCAGTTCGGTGAAGACATCCGTCAATGACGATGCCGCGGAGACCACGATCCGACCGGTCAGTTCGGCCGGCGCGGCAGTCTCAGTCGCCGAGGCAACTGACGAAGCAGTCGCCTCGGGGGTCGACGCCGTACCCTCGGCCGTGGGCGTGCTGGCCGTGTCCCCATCGGAGCATGCGCCCAGCAATACCAGCGCCAGCACGGCAAGTAGGGTAATGAACCGTCGGACCGTGGTCATGAAGCGTTCGCCTTCCTGTTCTCGCGGTCGCGGTATCCCCGCAGCCACACCAACGCCGCGCCAGCAGCGGACATCCGAGATTGCTGAAACAACGCGGTGAAGTCGGTCTCGTCTTCGATGGCGCGGAGCGCCGCGGTCGCTTCCTCGAGAAGGCGTCCGCAGATCGTGATCTGCCGATCGAGGAGCGACGTCTTGGAGCGCGGGTCGAGCTGGCCCACCACGTGCAACTTGAGGAGGAAGTCCAGTCGGACGTCGCGGAGATGGTGGACCGGCGCGCGCAACCACGCGCGGAGGAACTCCTCGCCGAGTTCGCTTGGACGGTAGATCTTCCGAAGCGGCCGGTTCCCGACGCGGTGCTCCTCCCAGTCGAGGAGACCTCGACGGTCGAGCGTGCGGAGGTAGCCGTAGAGGACGCTCTGCTCGAGCGGGAGCACCTCGGCGAGCGGGGACGCCTGCCAGCGGCGGTGCAGCTCGTAACCGTGGGCGGGCTCCAGGGCCAGGAGCCCCAGGGCCGCGTACTCGCCGGGCAGTAGATCGCGTTGGTCCATGGCGCGGGATGCTACTTCTCGGGTAACTACTTGTCCAGAAAGTATCCCCCGGGGCATCCCGGCGGCGGTGCTACACTGCTCGGCGTTCGGTCATCGGGGAAGTCGGTGTGAGTCCGACGCTGTCCCGCAACTGTGACCCGGCCCACGCGCCTTGGCGCGACCGGGGAGCCAGAGCACCGCTGACCGGCGTGCAACTCCTTGTCGACCCTGCGCGGACAGGCGACGGCAAGCGTCCGCGGCCTCGGTCGCGCACACGCTCGCCCTCGGTGGTCCCGCGCTCCGAGGGCTCCATGGCCTCCCGCGAACTTGCCGCCATCGTCGCCCCGACTCGCCGCGTGCCCGCCGTGCCGGGGATCGCCGTCCTCGGGATCACGCTCGTGCTCGTCGCGCTCTACGCCCTCACGCAGGGGGCAGCGGACATCCCGTTCGGGGTGGTCGTCCGGATGCTGGTGGACCGGCTGCCCTTCGTGGACATCGCGACCGGCGCGGACGTCGCCTCGTGGGAGCGGATCGTCTTCGACATCCGGCTGCCGAGGGTGCTCGCGGCCGGGTTCGTCGGCGCGGCGCTGGCGGTCTCCGGGTCGGCGTACCAGGGCTGCTTCCGGAACCCCCTCGCGGACCCGTACCTCCTCGGTGTGGCGGCGGGCGCCGGGCTCGCGGTCGCCCTCGCGTACGTCTCGCCGTTCCCCGTCTCGTCCACCGGCTTCGTCGCGCTGCCGCTGTTCGCGTTCGTCGGCGGGATGGGGACGGTGTTGATCGTCTACATGACCGCGAGGACGGCGGCGACGCTGGACAACGGGTCGCTGATCCTCGCCGGGGTGGCGCTTTCCGCCGTCTGGGGTGGCGTGACCTCGTTCGTGATCATCAACAGCGAGAGTTCGGTGTCGCAGCCGATCCTCACCTTCCTCTTCGGCGGCTTCAACACGGTCTCCTGGCAGAAGCTGGTCCTCGGCGCACCGTACATGGCCGTGGGGATCGCGGTGGTGGCCGTGCATGCGCGGGCGCTGAACGTCCTGCAACTGGACGAGGAACAGGCGAGCCACCTGGGCATCAACGTGCTGCGGACGAAGCTGGTGCTGCTGGCGGCGGGATCACTCGCGGCGGCGACAGCCGTGGCGGTGGCCGGGGTGATCGGGTTCCTCGGGCTGATCGTGCCGCACCTCGCGCGGCTGCTGTTCGGGACGGACTACCGGCGGACGCTACCGGTGACGATCCTCGGCGGCGCGGCGCTGCTGATCGGCGTGGACCTGGTGGCGCGGACGCTGATCCAGCCGCAGGAGATCCCGGTGGGCGTCCTCACGGCGATCCTCGGCGGGCCGTTCTTCATCCTGCTGCTGCGCGGACGGCGGGTGTTCCTGTGACCGCCGTCACGCCGGTGGCCGCACCACTCCTCGAGGTCCGTGGCATCACCGTGACGATCGACGGCCGGACGCTCGTCGAGGATGTCGACGTCACCGTCGAGGCAGGCGAGGTCGTCGGACTGGTGGGCCCGAACGGGGCGGGGAAGAGCACACTGCTCCGCGCGGCAACCGGCGTCCGAGCCTCGAGCGGGACGGTGCGCCTCGAGGGGCGCGCGCTGAGCGAGGTGCCGCGCGGCGAGTTGTACCGGACGCTTGCGGTGGTGCAGCAGCTGCCGGAGGCGCCGCTCTCCATGACGGTCGGCGACCTCGTGATGCTGGGGCGCTACCCACACCTCGGCCTGTTCCGCCGTGAGAGCGAGCGCGACCACGAGATCGTACGCGCGGCGATGGTGCGGACGGGGTGCGCCGCGTTCGCCGAGCGGATGCTGGGGACCCTCTCGGGCGGCGAGCGGCGGCGAGCGTTCATCGCGCGGGCGCTGGCCCAGGAGCCGCGGCTGCTGCTCCTCGACGAGCCCACCGCCAACCTCGACGCCGACGCGCAGGCGCAGATCCTGGAGCTGCTCCGCGACCTCGCGACGGCGGGCGTCGGCGTGCTCGTCGTGATGCACGACCTGACGTTTGCCGCGGCCTACTGCGACCGCCTGTTGCTGATGCACCGGGGACGCCTCGTGGCGTCCGGCGCGCCGCAGGAGGTGCTAGCGCCCTCGCACGTCGCGGCGGTGTACGGCGCGCACGTGCGCGTGCTACCGCACCCGGACACGGGGATGCCCGTGATCGTGCCTGCGATCACGCGAGGCTAGCGAGCCAACGAGCGACGGGGCTAGGTGATCTTGAGCGGGACGCCCTGCGGGCAGAGCGGGCAGTCCTCGGGCGCCCACGTCTGCATCGTGATCTCCGTCGTCGAGTAGAGCGGCACGCCGACGTCGATGGCGCCGCCGGAGCGGTCCACGATCACGGCGGCGCAGACCGGCGTCCCGCCGGCCCTGCGCACGGCCTCGACGGTGTCGAGGACGGCCTCACCGGTCGAGGTGATGTCGTCGACGACCATGACCGGCTCGCCGGGTTCGAGGCGGAAGTCACGCTGGAAGGAGCGCCCGCCCTCAGGCGCGCGCTCGGCGAAGATGCCGCGGAGGCCGAGCTGGCGGCCCACCTCGTACGCCAGCAGGACGCCACCGGTGGTGGGGCCGGCGACGGTGCGCGGCGCATACTCGCGCCCCCATGCGGCCATCTTGCGGCAGACGAGCTCGGTGTAGTGCGGCCACTGGAGGAGGTTGAACTTCTCCACGTAGGCGTCCGAGTGACGGCCAGACGAGAGCTGGAAGTGTCCGCTGAGGAATGCGCCGGAGGCAGTCAGCGCCTCCATGACCTCGGTATCTACCACCATGCTGACGCGAGCCCCTCTCCGGCCTGCCCGAGCCGACCCGCGGCGCCGGTGCCGTTGCCATCACCCAGGACGTGATCGATGAACCCCCATCGCGAGACGGGCCAGTACCGCAGGTCTGCGCGACCAACGACGGACTCCGCAGGGATGGGGCCGAACGCGTGGGAGTCGAACGAGTTGTTGCGGTTGTCGCCCAGCACGAAGAGCGTCCCGGGCTCGACGACCGTCAGCGGGTACTCGTAGTTCGGCGGCTGTGCGATGTAGGACTCGTCCAGGGGTGTGTCGTCCACGTAGACGGTCCCCCCGGTGACCTGGACGGTCTGACCGGGCAGCGCGATGACGCGCTTGATGAAGTCGCGCTCCGTCGGCTGCTCCTGGTAGATGAAGACGATCACGTCGCCTGGCCTGGGGCCGCCGAACGGGCGCCACTCGTCCTCGTCGACGCCGGGGATCCACGAGAAGTCGAACGAGCGGTACGCGAGGCGGTTCACGATGAGGAAGTCACTGTCCTCGAACGTCGGGACCATCGAGGCGCCGTCGACGATGTAGTTGTGCGCAACGAAGCGGACGCACAGGAACATCATCAGGGCGAGGATCACGACGTCGAGCGTCTCGATGACGCCGCCGAGGCCCCACGGCCAGATCGCGTGGTGCCAGGGCTGGCGTGTCGACCACGGATCGACCGAGGTCAGTCCGGCGTGGGAGATCTGCTCGCCTTCCAGCGCGGTGGCAGGCGCGGGCGAGGCGGCCCACGGCGAGACGGAGCCGGGGGCGCGGTCCGAGGCGGGGGGTGTGCTCCAACCTGCCGAGGTGCTCGTCTCGCCGTCGTGCGAAGGCTCGTCATCCGACGGGGGAGGTGTGAGGAAGGACATCGATCCGAGTATAGGCACCCGCCCGGTGAGGGCATCTATGCCGAGTAGGCCGCTCCCAGCAGGTCGATGCGGTCCTCCGCGACCTGTGCGACGGCTTCGCGGGCGGCGCGGAGGGCCGGGCGCGGGTCGCTCCCGGAGGCTCCTTGCAGGGCGCGCGCAAACGCGGCGTGGAGCTCACTGCTGATGTTCACCTTCCGGATCCCATGCGCGACGGCGAGGCGCATGTCGGCCGGGGTGACGCCGGAGCCCCCATGGAGGACGAGCGGGAGGCCCCGCACGGCGGCCCGGATCTCGTCGAGGAGCGCGAGGTCCACCTCACCGGCGAGGCCGTGCGCGGTGCCCACGGAGACCGCGAGCGAGTCGACGCGGGTCTCCTCCACGAACCGGGCGGCGGCCTCCGGATCGGTGAGCACGCGCTCCGAGGTGGCGACACCGGGCTCGCGCCCGCCGACGTGCCCCAGTTCCGCCTCCAGCGCGAGGCGGAACTCCTGCGCGACGGCGTACGCCTGCATCGTCTCGCGGCGGTTCCGCTCCAGCGGAAACGTGGAGCCATCGAACATCAGGGACGTGAACCCCTGGCGCATGGCGTGACGCACGAGGTCGACGCTGGGGCCGTGGTCGAGGTGGAGCGCAACGGGGACGCCGGCCGTCGCGATGAACGCGCGCGCCGTGGCCGCGGCCACCTCCACCCCACCCATGTGGTCCAGGTTGGAGGGGTTGAACTGCAGGAAGATCCCGGCGCGCTTCGCCTCGGCGGCATCGAGGACGCCTCGGATCATCTCGATGTTGGAGACGTTGAACCCGGGGACGGCGTACCCGCCGCGCTCCGCGGCGGCCAGCAACTCGTGTCCGCCGGACAACGGCATCGGTGCTCCTCTGGCCCTCGGGCGCGAGCTCGCGATCGCCCTCCACGGGTGCGTCACGCACCCCGAACGTAGCCGACCTGCATGCTACGCTCGGCCTGCGGCTGGGGGGCGAACCGCACTGCCCTCGCGGCACCGATCGGCACATGACCAGCAGCGCCTCCCCCACTCCATCACCCGGCACCGGCACCGGCAGCGACGAGGTCCTCGACGCGCTGGTGGAACGCGCCCGGGCGGGGGAGCTGCAGGCGTTCAACGCGCTGGTCGCCCGCTTCCAGGACGGCATCTACAGCCTCACCCTGCGCATGCTCGGATCGTCCCAGGCCGCCGAGGATGCGACGCAGGACGCCTTCATCAAGGCGTGGCAACGCATCGACACGTTCCGCGGAGGCTCCTTCCGGTCCTGGGTGTTCACCATCGCCGCGAACCAGGCGCGCGACGAGTTGCGCCGACGCGCCCGCCGCCCCGCGCGCAGCCTGGACGAGGCCCGCGACGACCCGGACCCCCCGGACCTCGACCCGCCGGGCGACGAACCCTCCCCGGAGGACGAGGCGGAGCGCGGCGAGATGCGGGTGGCGCTCGAGCAGGCGCTGATGACGCTGCCGGATGACTGGCGCGAGCTGGTGGTGCTCTCCGACATCCACGGCCTGGACTATCGAGAGATCGCGGAGACCACAGGGCTGGCGCTGGGGACGGTGAAATCTCGGCTGAGCCGCGCGCGAGGGAGATTGCGCGAGGTCATCATCGAGTCGCGGGAACTCTCCGAAGCCGTGGAGCGTCTAGGAGTCAGGCGGTGAACCTGATGTTCTGGAGACGACGAGACGACGACGCGAGCACGGCGCAAGACCGCGTGCTGGAGCAGTTGTCGGCGTACATCGACGGCGAGTTGACCGAGGCCGACGCGGCCGAGGTCGAGTCGCTGATCGCGCGCGACGCTGCGGCCGCGGAGGTCCTGGGCGACCTGCGCCTGGTGCGCAGCGCCTTCGGCGCGCTGGGCGAGGTGCGCGCGCCGCGGTCGTTCGCGATCCCGGCCGAGCCCTCCGCGCGATCCGCGCGGACGCCACTGGCGCTCTTCCGCCGCACGGAGATGTTCATGCGCGCCTCGGCGGCGGTCGCGGCGCTGTTCTTCCTGGTCGCGGTGGTGAACGATCCCGGCGGCACGCCGGTGTCGAACCCCACCTCGAACCCCACCTCGAACCTCGCGTTCGACACCGCGGCGACGACGCTCCGCAGCGCTCAGGGCGCAGCGGAGAGCGGCGCATCGCTGGCGGCAGCGGAGGAGACGCAGAAGGGCGACGGCGGCGCCGAGATCGGTGCGACCGGCCTCGCGGCACCCGCCCCGGCCGACGGGGACACCTCCGACGATGACGGCGCCGACGGGGGCGCGGGGAACGACGTCCAGCCGGGCGGAGCGCCGGCGCCGAGTGCCGACGCGCCCGGCGGGGGCGCCGGCGGCGGCATGGGCGGCGGAGTCGAGCCCCAGGGCGCGGAGGTGCAGGCGGAGGGCGCCCGGAACACCGAGGAGCTGCGGCCGCTCGCGACGGGAACCGAACTTCTCGAGAATTCGTCTCAGGGTGCAGGAGGCATGGCCCTCGGGCTGGGAGCCCTCGCCGCACTGCTGGCAGCCCTGTCAGCACTCACGGCCTGGGTTCGACGCTCGGACGGCCAGACCAGCCAGACCCGGTAGCGGGGCGCGTGCCTCGCCCGGTCATCCGACCCGGCTCGTACGAAAGAGGCACCAGAGTGAACCCGGACCAGTTGAACCCCATCCAGTGGAGTCGTCGCGTCAGACGCGGCGCGCTCCTCGCCGGCGCCGGCGCGATCCTCGCGCTGGGCGTGGCGTGCACCCCCACCACGGAGGTCACCGTCGCCGGCAATGACGGCACGGCCGCGCAGGGCATCGCCGTCTCCGGCGAAGGCACCGTCTCGGTGCGGCCGGACATCGCGCTCGTCAACCTCGGCATCGAGGTGACAGCGGAGACGGTCGCGGGCGCCCGCGACGAGGCGGCGGACGCGATGCAGGCGATGCAGGACGCCATGGGTGACGAGGGCGTCGCCGACGAGGACATCCAGACCCAGTACTTCAACATCTACCCGCAGTACAACTACTCCGAGAGCAGCGGCCCGCAGATCATCGGGTACGTCGTCTCGAACCAGGTGCAGGTGAAGGTCCGCAACCTGGACTCGGTCTCCGCGGTGCTGGACGCCTCGATCGAGGCGGGCGGCGACGCGGTCCGCGTGAACGGCATCACCTTCACGGTGGAGGACCCCGACGAGTTCCTGGGCGACGCCCGCCGCGAGGCCGTCACGGACGCCCGTGCCAAGGCCGAGGTCCTCGCGGAGGCGGCCGGCGTGAAGCTGGGCACGGCGATCAGCATCAACGAGTCCACGAACTTCGGCGGCGACATCTACTACCCGGCCGCGGACGCCCGCATGGAGGGCGGCCTCGGCGGCGCGACCCCGGTCAACCCAGGCGAGCAGGAACTGCGCGTCTACGTCTCGGTGGTGTTCGCCATCACCGAGTAGTCTCGGCAGTCCGTGTGGGCCTCGGCGCCCGCCCATCGGCCCACACGACGGAGGCCGCCCCCACGCCACAACGCGTCCGGGGGCGGCCTCTTCGGTTCCCGAACATCTCCGCGCTTACGGAAGATGGGTGCGACTCCCCTAAGGGTCGCGGAAAACTCGCCGATGATTCCCCTGACACAACGGGGGATTCAATGCGCCGAGCACTGCCTAACGTGATGCCCTGGCTGATCCTTGTCGGAGCATCCACGGTCACGTTCATCACGTTCCAGTCCCGCGAACACGGCGGGGTCGGCTGGTCGTGGAACAGCCCGACCGGGCACTTCTGGATCGTGAGCGCGGCCGCCCTCCTGTGCGCCGTGCTGGCGCTGGCCGCCGCGATCGCAGGCCGCCGGACCGCCAACTGGCGCGTCACGCTGATCTCGCTGTCGTTCATCGCGATGGCCGGCATCTTCTCGGTGCATGGCCTCGCCACACCGGGATTCATCGTCAGCAGCCCCGCTACGACCTCGCAAGGGCCGGCCCTGGTACCTGCGGCCGGCACGACGTCGGGCGTTGCGGCGGACGCCGGTGGTGGATATGACGCCTCCGAGTACGGCAGCGGTGCGCAGTCCTCGGCGAGTGCATCGACCGCGTCGACGTACCTGGACTCGTACTTCCCGAACGCAAACAACCCCACGCCTGTCGAGGCGACGCCGTCCGCGACACAGAGCCGCTTCTACAACGTGACCGGTGTCTCCTCCCGGCTCGCGATCCTGTCCTCGATCACGTTGCTCGCGATCGCCGCGATGCGGTGGCCGACCTCGGTCGAGCGGTGGCTGACACGGCGGCGTCACCTGCTGCTCACGACCGGCATCGTCGCGGTCGCCGGGTACGCGGCGCTCGCGTTCCTCGCGCCGTGGCTCGTCCCGACGGTGCTCGTGGGCAGCAGTGCTGCCTCGTTCACGTCCACCTCGGTCGTCGCGGTGCTCGGCCTGACCACGGCTGTCCGCTTCGGCATGTCGTACCGCTTCTCCGGGATCCAGCTGCACGGTGCGGCCGCCATCGGCGCGGTCCTGATCGTGGAAGCCCAGTTCTCGATCCAGTTCGGCGCGACGTGGAGTGGGACGTTCTGGCTGTACCACGTGCAGTTGCTCGCTGGCTTCGCGGCGATCTTCTGGGGTGTGGTGATCGAGTTCTCGCGAGGGCACACGGTGCGGTCGCTCGAGTCGCTGACGGTCTCGGACGTCCTCCAGCAGCTGCGCTCCGGATTTGCGGAGCCCGTGGTCGCGCTGTCGGCAGCCCTGGAGGCGCGTGACGGCTACACGCTGGGCCACGGCGAGCGCGTCGCGGCGCTGGCGGTCCTGATCGGCCAGGAGATGCGCGTCACGCCTCGGCAGTTGCGCGCGATCGCCGCGGGCAGCCTCCTGCACGACGTCGGCAAGATCGGCATCCCGGACGCCGTGCTGCACAAGCCGGCGGGGCTGTCAGACGACGAGTACGCCGTGATCAAGGAGCACCCCGCACGGGGCTCCGAGATGCTCCGGAACCACTTCGACCAGAAGGTGGAGGCGAACGTGATCCGCTACCACCACGAGCGCTGGGACGGCCTCGGCTACCCGGAGGGCCTCAGCGGCACCTCGATCCCCCTCGAGGCGCGCATCGCAGCGGTGGCGGACGTCTACGACGCGCTCCGGTCGAACCGGTCGTATCGGCCGGCGTTCTCGCGGGACAACGCGGTGCCGATCATCCTGGACGGCCTCGGCTCGCACTTTGATCCGGACTGCGTGGACGCCTTCGTCCGCGTGGTGGACGAGTGGGAGACGCGGCACGTTGGCGACGCCATCGCCTACCAGGAACGCCGGGTCGCCTGAGTGGGGTCCGAGGCGCGGGCTGACGACCCTGGTCCGTGGCGGATGCTCCGGCTCGTCGGCTGGGTCGCGGCCGCCAACGCGGTCGCGCTGGCCCTCGCGGTGATGCCGGCGAGTGCTGCGGCGGGGGCCGGGATCCACGCCGTCATCGCGTGGTGCGGCATCGGCTAGAGCGACCGAATACGGGGGCGGTGGTACGCTCGGCACGATCCGGCGTCCCTCCCCGCCGAATGAGGATTCCCGTTGGTACTGAGCGACCGTTCGATCCGTGAGGCCCTGGAGTCGGGCCGCCTCATCGTCGATCCCCTGGGCGACAACGCGCTGCAGCCGGCGTCCCTGGACATCCGTCTGGACCGGTACTTCCGTGTCTTCCGGAACCACCGCCAGCCGTACATCGACATCCGCGAGGAGATGCCCGAGCTCACCGAGCCCGAGGAGATCGCGGACGACGAGCCGTTCATCCTGCACCCCGGTGAGTTCGTCCTGGGCTCGACGGTCGAGCGGGTGAAGCTCGGCGACGACCTCGTTGCGCGCGTGGAGGGCAAGTCGTCACTGGGACGCCTCGGTCTGCTCGTGCACGCGACGGCCGGGTTCGTGGACCCGGGGTTCGAGGGCCACCTGACGATGGAGCTGTCGAACGTCGCGACGCTGCCGATCCGCCTGTACTACGACATGAAGATCGGCCAGCTGTCGTTCCAGAACCTGACGACCGCTGCTGATCGCCCATACGGGCACCCGGAACTGAAGTCTCGCTACCAGGGACAGGACCGGCCGACGGCGAGCCGCATCTACCGCGACTACCAAGGCCCCGGCGGCGCTCCAAGCAGCGGCGCCCGCTAGGCCAGGTGGCGGCACGATGACCGCTCCCCTCTCCTCCCCGTCCGAGTTCATGCGCGCCGCCCTGGACGAAGCGGAGGCCGCGCTCGGCACGACCTCGCCGAACCCGGCCGTGGGCGCCGTCCTCGTGCGGGAGGGACGCATCGTCGGGCGTGGTCACACGCAGCCGCCCGGTGGCGCCCACGCCGAGGTGATGGCGCTGCGCGAGGCCGGTCCGGCGGCGCGCGGCGCGACGATGTACGTCACGCTGGAGCCGCACAACCACCAGGGGCGCACGCCACCCTGCACCGAGGCGATCATCGAAGCCGGTGTCGCCGCCGTGCACTACGCGACGGACGACCCGAACCCCCTCGTAGCCGGTAGCGGCGCCGCTCGACTCCGGAATGCGGGACTGGACGTGACCTCGGGCGACGGTGCGGCCGAGGCCGCCCGCGTGATGGAGGGCTACCTGCACCACCGCGCGACCGGCCGGCCGCTGGTGCTGGTGAAGTACGCCGCGAGCGTGGACGGACGCATCGCCTCCGGATCCGGAGACGCCCGCTGGGTCTCCGGGCCGGAGGCACGCGAGTGGGTGCACGGATTCCGGACAAAGGTGGACGCGATCGTGGTGGGCTCAGGCACCGCCCTCGTCGATGACCCGGAGCTGACCGCCCGACCGAGCGGCGTCGAGGATCCCCACCAGCCGCTCCGGATCGTGCTCGACTCGCGCGGGCGACTGCCCGCCACCGCCCGCCTCCTCGGCCCCGGCGCGCTGGTGGTGACGACGCGCGGCGCGACCTCCGCGTGGACGAGGGCGATCGTCGCGACGGGCGCTGACGTGGTCGCGCTGCCCTCGGACGGGAGTTATGTCTCGTTGGGTGGCCTGCTCGATACGCTCGGCGAGCGTGGGATCCTCACGCTGCTGGTGGAGGGTGGCGGGACGCTGCTGGGCACGCTGTTCGATCAACGACGGGTCGACCGCCTGTATGCTGTTATTGCGCCCGTCATCATTGGCGCAGCCGACGCCCCCTCCCCGGTGAGCGGGATCGGCGCACAGGTGATGGCGGATGCTCCCCGGCTGCGCGACGTGACCGTCGAGCGGCTCGGGGAGGACACTCTCATCTCGGGCGTACCGGTCTGGCCGGACGCCACCAGCACAGAGAGTCCGACGAGGGGGTAGCCATGTTCACGGGGATCGTGGAAGAGGTCGGGCGCGTCCGCGCGCGCGATGGCGGCGTACTGGTGATCGAGTGCGACACCATCCTCGAGGGCTCGCAGCTCGGCGACTCCATCGCGGTGAACGGCGTCGACCTGACGGTCCGCGCCATGGACGGCGAGTCGATGACGTTCGACGTCATGCCGGAGACGTTCCGTCGCTCCAACCTCGTCGAGTTCGGTCCCGGCGACCACGTGAACCTCGAGCGGTCCGTGACGGGCGCCACCCGGCTGTCCGGGCACGTCGTGCGCGGCGTTGTGGAGACGACGTGCACGCTGGACAGCATGACGCCCGAAGGCGAGGCGATCATCGCGCGGTTCAAGGCCGACCCGGAGTACCTGAAGTACATCGTCATGAAGGGCCCCGTCTGCGTGGACGGGATCTCGCTCACGGTCATGGGGCGGGACGAGGAGTCGTTCTCGGTCTCGCTGGTGCAGTACACGCAGGAGCACACGAACCTGCGGCACCGGAAGCCGGGCGACAGCATCAACCTGGAGACGGATATCTTCGCGCGCTACATCGAGCAGCTGCTCGACGCCCGCGAGGCAGCGAGGGCGTAGCGCGGCGACCTCCGACGAGGCGTCGACGAGCAGGGAGCACACGATGGCGACGAAGAAGACCTCCTCCACGAGCGGCACCCCCGCCCGGACGACCCGAGCGACCTCGGGGACGCCGGTGCGCCCGAAGCGCTCGCCCCTGCGAGCGACCGTCGAGGAGGCCGTGGAGGAGATCCGCAACGGCCGGATGGTGATCGTCACGGACGATGAGGACCGCGAGAACGAAGGCGACATCGTCATCGCCGCGCAGTTCTGCACACCGGACCACGTGAACTTCATGGCCACGCACGCGCGTGGCCTGATCTGCGTCCCGCTGCAGGAGGCTCGCGCTGACGAGCTGAACCTGATGCCGATGGCGGACGTGAACACGGCTCCCCTCGGCACCGCATTCACGATCTCGGTCGAAGCCGCGCGAGGCGTCACGACCGGCATCTCCGCCGCCGACCGCGCGACCACGATCCAGATGCTGGCGAACCCGGAGTCGCAGCCGCGGTCGTTCACGCGTCCGGGCCACGTGTTCCCGCTCCGCGCCAAGCCCGGCGGGGTCCTCGTGCGGGCCGGTCAGACCGAGGCATCCGTGGACCTCTGCGAGATGGCGGGCCTGGAGCCGGTCGCGGTGGTCTGCGAGATCATCAAGGACGACGGCACGATGGCACGCATGCCCGACCTGGAGAGGTTCGCGCGCAAGCACAGCCTGAAGATCCTCACCGTCGCCGACCTCATCGCGTACCGCGTGGCGCACGAGCGCCTCGTCGAGCGCGTCGAGGAAGCCCAGATGCCGACGAAGTGGGGCGAGTTCCGCGCCATCGGCTACAAGACCTACCTCGACAAGAAGGAGCACATGGCGTTCGTCATGGGCGACGTCTCCGGCGACGAGCCGACGCTGGTGCGCGTCCACGACAAGTGCGTGACCGGCGACGTCTTCGGTTCGCTGCGCTGCGACTGCGGCGAGCAACTGGAGGCCGCGATGAAGCGCATCGCCGCGGAGGGCCGGGGCGTCGTGGTCTACATGGACCAGGAGGGCCGCGGCATCGGCCTGCACAACAAGCTTCGCGCCTACAAGCTCCAGGAGGAGGGCCTCGACACCGTCGAGGCGAACGTGGCGCTGGGGCTGCCGGCGGAGAACCGCGACTACGGCGTGGGCGCGCAGATCCTCGTGGACCTCGGTGTCCGCCAGATGCGGCTGATGACGAACAACCCGATCAAGATCCAGGAGCTGGACGAGTTCGGTGAACTGCGCGGCGCGGGCCTCGACGGCTACGGGCTGCGGGTCGTCGAGCGCGTCCCGCTGGAGGTCGCCGCGAACGCCCACAACATCCGCTACCTGCAGACGAAGCGGGACAAGATGGGGCACATCCTCGACCAGCCGATGCCTGGCCTCGAGGCCTAGGCGCACCACCAGGCACAGGACGAAGGGTCGGAGGTCAGGTTGGCGCGTGTCATCGGGCAGGACGAGATCGACGCGACGGGTCTGAAACTGGGCATCGTAGTCTCGATGTTCAACGACCAGATCACGAAGAAGATGCTGGACGGCGCCCTTGCGACGGCGCACGAGATGGGCATCGCTGACGACGACGTGACCGTCTGCTGGGTCGCGGGCGCGTTCGAGCTCGCCCTCGTCGCGCAGGAGCTGGCCGAGGGCCATGGGGCCGACGCCGTCGCCGCGATCGGCTGCGTCATCCGCGGCGAGACGCCCCACTTCGACTTCGTCGCGGGCGAGGCTGCCCGCGGGCTGATGCAGGCGACCCTCGAGTCCGGCGTCCCGATCGCCCTCGGCGTCACGACGACAGACACCCTCGAGCAGGCCGAGGCGCGCGCCGGCGGCGCGGTGGGGAACAAGGGCAGCGAAGCGGTCTTCGCCGTGCTGCACTCTGCCGCAGTCCTGCGCGAACTCGCCGCGCTCGACTAGCGAGTTCCGCGAGCACTCGACTGGCGCAGTAGGGCTGGTGAGGCGCAAGATAGGCTGATGAAGCTTCCCGACGATCTCATGCACCCCAGCGGCGGCGAACAGCTCGATGACCTCGCGCACGGCGCGATCAAACTGGCGCACGAGGCGATCGAGCGCTTCCCGGAGATGAAGAAGCGCCACATGTTCCTCGCCGGGGGCGCCGCGATCTCCTCGGCGCTCGTCGTCGCGGCCGGCGTCGCCGTCGCGCGGCGCATCCGCGCCGGCGCGAAGCCGCACGAGGCCGTCCGGGACGTCACCGAAGATGAGATCGAGGGCCTGCGCCTCGTGGAGCGGTCACCCTACCGCCCGAACGGCGCGACACCTGCCGCCACGACCGACGAGGTCCCCGCAGGCGCCGAGACCACACCGGACGACGACCCGGGCACGCCCGTGATCGACGGGACTGCCGCCGGCTCCTAGCCGCGCTCCCCGTCCGCTCTCTATCCTCCGATCGTGGCTCCCCAGTGCCGAGAATGCAGCGCCGAGAATGCTGTGCCGGGGACGCCCGCGTCCGGGGACATCGATGACCACGCCCGACCCCGCCCCTCGCCGCGCGAGACGCATCGCCCACTTCGACCTCGACTCGTTCTTCGTCGCCGTGGAACGACTCCGGAACCCGGATCTCATCGGGAAGCCGGTGCTCGTCGGGCACCCCGGCGGGCGCGGGGTCGTCGCCACCGCGTCGTATGAGGCGCGCGTGTTCGGCTGCCACTCGGCCCAGCCGATGTCCCAGGCGCTCCGCCTCTGCCCCCAGGCGATCATCGTGCCGCCCTCGCAGGGCGTGTACGGCGAATACTCGGAGCGGTTCCACGCCGTCCTGAACGACACGTCTCCGGTGGTGGAGTCCGCGGGCCTTGACGAGGCGTACGTGGACCTGACCGGCATCGGGAGCGCGGAGACGGGAGCGTTCGACGCCGCGACCGAAGTCAGGCGACGCGTCCGCGAGGACCTCGGACTGCCCGTCTCGGTCTGCATCGCCGGGTCGAAGACGACGGCGAAGGTGGGCTCTGACCGCGCGAAGCCGGACGGGCTCCTCGAGATCCCCGTGGGCGGGGACGCGGAGTTCCTCGCGCCGCTGCGCATCCGCGACCTTCCGTTCGTCGGGCCGAAGTTCGGCGAGGCGCTCGCGAAGATCGGCGTCCGCACGATCGGCGACGCGGCGCGCCTCGACCCTCGCTGGCTGGCCGCCCAGTTCGGGAAGGGCGGCGAGGCGCTCGTCGAGCGCGCTCGCGGGATCGACCCGAACGCCGTCCTCGCGGGCGGGCGCGCGCATCGACAGATCTCGCGCGAGAACACGTTCTCCGAGGACATCAGCGACCTCGAGGAACTGCGTCACGTGATCCGGCGTCATGCCGACCGCGTGGGCACCGACCTGCGGCGGCAGGGCAAGCGCGCCCGCACGGTCTCGCTCAAGGTGCGCTGGCCGGACTTCACCACGCTGAGCCGTAGCGCGACGGTCGACCGCCCGGTGCAGGCGACCGCCGACATCGCCGCCACCGCCATCGCCCTCCTCGACGAGGTGTTCCGCACCGAGGGCGCCCACCCGGTGCGGCTCATCGGCGTCGCCGTGACGAATATCGTGGAGGACGAGATGCAACTGACACTCGACGACCTCGACGGCCGGAGCGCCGCCCCGCGCGTGCTGCGCGTCGAGGAGCTCGACCGCACCATCGACGAAATCCGTGCACGGTTTGGCGATGGCTCCGTCAGCCGGGGGCTGTAGCATGGAGTGCGGGTGAGGCCGGTGGCTCGACGTGCGGGCCGTGCTTGCGGGTCGTAAGTCGTAGACTCTAGACTGTCAAATCTACGACGACTTCGATCCGAATCGAGAGATTCGGAGGCTGCCTATGACCTCCCCTAATGAGTCCCGGACGGGGCGACGCCGCTCCCGCTGGGTCAGCCTGGCGCGGGCATGCGAGATCCTCGGGGTGAACGAGTCCACCGTCCGACGCTGGGCGGACTCTGGTGAGATCCAGGTGTTCCGCACGCCGGGCGGGCACCGACGCTTCGACGAGGCGGAACTCCAGGAACTCGTCGACACCGGCGGCCGGCGGCCCGACCGCTCGCTGGAGACGGCCGCGCTCTCCCGCATCCGCCGACAGCTGCACTCGAACAAGTCCGACGCGCGCTGGTACCGAGAGACGGACGCCGACGAACGCGACGCCCTCCGTCCGCTGGGTCAGCGCCTCCTCGAGATCGTCGACGACTACATCGCGAAGCGCGGACGCCGCAACGAACTCGAGGAGGAAGTCTCCGCGATCGGCGAGGCGTACGGCGCCGAGTTGCAGCGGCGCGGGATGCCGCTGTCTCAGGCGATCCAGGCGTTCACCTTCTTCCGCCGCTCCCTCGACGAGACCGCCAAGCAGCTCGCGGACCGCAACCGCATGCCGCCCGACGAGGCCGCGACCGCGCGCGAGCAGATCGCCGGGCTCGCGGACCGGGTGCTCCTCGCCCTCACCGCGGTCTACGACATCTAGCGAGCCGTCGGAACGAGCCGCCCCCGGTGACGGTCAGGCCATGGGGCGGCTAAGGTGATGCCGCCGCGGGGATCCCTCGTGGCGCCCGCCGACGGATGAGGAGCGCCGTGGCCCCCGACTCGCGTCCGCCCTTCGACCCCACCGTCATCCGCGCAGTCGCCTTCGATGGCTACGGGACGCTGTTCGACTACGGGATGCCGCAGTTCCGCGTGGACGTCGCCGCCGAGCTTGCGGGACAGCACGTGGAGGTCGAGGACTTCGACGCCTTCTTCCTGACGTGGCAACGCTCCTACCGGGCCGGCGACGTGTGGGACCAGAGCGACCGCACCGAGCAGGGTCCGAAGGGCTGGCCGACCGAGCGCGCCCTCAACGGCCCGCTCCCCGACTGGCACTCGCAATGGGAGATCTGGCGACGGCAGTTCCAGGCCGCCATCGACCACCACACGATCGAGTGCGAAGCCGCAGCGGCCGCCGACCGGTTCCGCGCGGCGCTCTCAATCGCGCCCGCGTTCGATGATGCACACGACACAGTCGAGGGCCTCGCCGCCCGCGGATACCTCCTTGGGCTCCTGTCGAACGCCGATGAAGATTTCCTCCAGGCCGCCCTCTCCCGGGCGCGCCTGCGCTTCTCCGTGATCCAGTCGAGCGAGTCGCTGCGCGCCTACAAGCCACACCGCACGATCTTCCTCGCGCTCGCGGGGCGCTTCGGCGTGGCCCCCGAGGAGATCCTCTACGTGGGCGACTCGCCCTTCGCCGACGTCGCCGGGGCGACGAACGCCGGACTCCGCACCGCGTGGATCCGACGCGAGGAAGCGGCGTTCCCGGACCACATCGCGCCGCCCGACCTCGCGCTCACCTCGCTCGCCGAGCTCCTTGAGGCGCTGCCTGCGAGGTAGCCAGGCGGCCCCCGTGGATCGCGCGCCCCACCCTCCTCGCTGTTGACAGGACGGATTGCCCGCTCGTGCGCGCGGAACGTATACTCAGCACGATAATTCGCGCATGCGCGTGATCGGATGATCGATGCGGCTGTCCTGCCAACAGGAAGACCTGCACCGCGGGCTTTCCGCGGTGTCACGCGCCATCCCGGCGCGCTCCACGCTCCCGATCACTCAGCACGTCCTCGTCGAGGCCGCCGATTCCTCGATCACGCTCTCGGCGACAGACGCTGAGACAATCGCGATCACCTATCGCATCCAGGCGGACATCGACGAAGCAGGGGCGATCACGATGCCCTCGCGACTGCTCGCGGACTTCGTCGCCACGCTCCCACACCAGCCGATCACGATGACGCTCGCGGAGCGCTCACGGCAGGTCAGCCTCTCATGCGCCCGCAACACGGCGTCGATCGGCGGCATGGACCCGGACGACTTCCCGCCGATCCCCTCGGTCTCGGGCTCGGAAGAGATCCGCATCGACGCGTCGCGACTCCGTGCAGCGATCGGACAGACGGTCTTCGCCGCCGCCACGGACGACTCGCGTCCGGTGCTGACGGGCGTGCACTTCCACTTCAAGCCCGGTGAGCTACGGCTGGCGGCCGCGGACGGCTTCCGTCTCTCGGTCCACACGATGCCCCTCGCCGCCGAGGTGGACCGCACGGCGATCGTGCCGGCGCGCGCCCTCGGCGAGCTGGGACGCCTCCTGCAGGAGGTGGGCAGCGGCGACGTGGCGATCACCTTCAACCCGACCGGCACGCAGGTGCAGTTCGACGTGGGCCACGCCCGCCTGATCGCGAACCTGATCCAGGGGACGTTCCCGAACTACGAGCAGCTCATCCCCTCGAACTACACAACGCGCACCGAAGTGACGGTCTCGGACTTCGTCCGTGAGACGCGCATCGCCTCGATCTTCGCGCGCGACGGCTCCGGCATCGTCCGCGTCATCGCCTCGGCGGGTGAGGGCTCCGACCCCGGCAGCCTGCACATCACCGCACGCGCGGAGGAAGTCGGCGACAACGAGGGCATCCTCGACGCCGTCGTCGAAGGCGGCGAGTCGAAGATCGCGTTCAACGGCCGCTACCTGACCGATGTCCTCAACGTGATCGACACGGACCGCGTCGCCATCGAGACGACGTCCCCCTCGAGCCCGGGCGTCCTCCGCCCCGTCGGCGACGACCGCTTCATCCACGTCGTCATGCCGATGTTTGTTCAGTGGTGATAAACTCCACTTTTTGATCAAAAAGTCCGGGACGTCGATCGGGAGCACTCCTTCGACCGTAGCGGTCTCTCTCGTCGCACTCACGCTAATCTGAAGCGCTTCGAGCACCTGATCCTGCCGATTGCTACTAGCGCCGTCCAGATGCTCAGCGATGCTCGCGCATGCGTCCCGAAGTCCTACCTCGTCGACGGCGATCCCATGCCCCGAGACGTTCTTGAGCGACTCGAGGTCGACCGTCAGCGCGTCACGCTGACGGCGGACATCGCGGAGTTCATTGCGGACGGTTGTCTCCTCGACCTCCTCGAACCCGAACATGCGGACCAGGCGTTCCTCACGCTTCTGGAGCACCGCGACCTGCGACTCGATCCGCTGGATCGCGCCCTCGTCCACGTCCACCTGGGCGGCCCGACGCTGCTCGGCAAGCACCAGCCCCGGTGCGGTGAGCACCTCGCGGATCTTCGACCACACCCCCGCTTCCAAGATTGCTGCCGGGACGTAGCGCCCCTCACACTGCCGACCTGACACGCGCGCATACACGTGGCGGCAGCGGTAGTACTCGTAGTTCCTGCCCTTGTTGCTGAGCGTCTGCCCTACCATCGCGCTCAGGCACAACGCACATCGCAGCCGACCGCGCAGCGCGTAGTCGCGCCGAGCAACGGATCGCCGAGCGGTCCGCGCGGGATCCTCGATGATCGCTCGGATGCGACTCCAGAGCGCGTCGTCGATGATCGCCGGGGTCGCGCCCGGGATGTCGATCCATTCCGCTGCCGGCTGTTCGATGACCCGACTCCGTCGGCGCGCCCCGGTCCCACGGACGGGGACGCGCTTGGTGCGCCGATACACGGTGCGTCCGGTGTAGGCCTCGTTCATGAGGACGCGGCGCACGGTGATTGGGTACCACTGGCCACCCGAGAACGCGGGGATACCCGCGTCGTTCAGTTCGTTACAGACGGCGGAGAAGCTCCGGGTCTCGGCATACCGCTCGAAGATGCGGCGCACGACGCTGGCCTGGTAGGGCTCAACATCGCGCCGTCCCGTCTCCGGGTTGTAGGTGTACCCGTAGCATCCTTTCCCGAACGCCTGCGGGATCTTGCCGCTGAGGGCGCGCTCGGTCTTGCCGCGCGTGGTGCGCTCCAGGATCTTCTCGCGCTCAACCTCGGCAATGAAGGCACGCGCCGCGAGGATGAAGCGCCCGACCGCGGTGTCCTCGAAACGCTCCGTCACGAATTCGAGTTGCGCCTCCGCTCGCTGGAACTCGTCGAAGAGGATGCCGATGTGGTTCTGGTTCCGGGACAGGCGGTCGACGGCGTAGGCGACGACCGTGTCGGCCTCGCCGCGCCGGAGCATGCCGCGGAGCTCTTCGAGTCCGTCGCGTTCGAGCGAAGCGCCGCTGGCCGCGTCACGGATCCGGCGAACGACCCGCCAGCCGCGATCGTTCATGAGCGCCTCGCAGGCGCGTTCCTGTGTCTCGAGCGAGGTCCCGTCGCGCTCCTGCGCGTCAGTCGAGACTCGCGAGTAGATGATCGCTCGCATAGACAGCCCTCCGTCGATCCACGCTCCGGTGCGGCTCGCGAATGCCTACTCGATACGGTCGATGTATCCGGTCCGACCGGAGCAGTTCCACGAACCGCTGGGATCCTTGTGTGGGCGCAGCCTCGTGTTGCGCCGAACTCGCCTGAAGCGCTTCCGACAGGTCGAGCACACAACAATGTACGTTGGACCGGCCGGCCTTGTGCCGCGGCGTGGCACTGTCCGGGTGGCGCGGGGTGCAGGGGCCGGCGCGGGGGCGACCGCAATCGGCCCCGCGCTCGCGAACTCCACGAGATACCGCGGTGTGAATGGGCGCGTAGTCGCCACGACCGACTGAATACGATCCACACGATACGAACGGTGCTCGCCGCTGTCCGCGCGGAGCGCGTGCAGGACGATGTTCCGGTTCTGGGTCTGACGCAACGAGTACGGCTCGATCGAGCGAGTACGGCCGTCGTATCCGAGTTCCACGAGGAGGTGATTCGCCGCGGCAAACCGGATCGGCTCCAGGCGGTTACCAGAACCGGAGGTCCAGAACGTGGGAGGCGGCGTCCATGCTTCGTCTTCGGCGCCGAGCGGCGCCAACTCCGCTCCCTCATCGAACTCAGCGCCCTCCAGCCATGCGAACAGCCGTGGCATCTCCGCCCAGAACTGGTCGAAGTCGGGAAGCGCCTGCAACTGGTGCGCCAGCATGTTCGCCCACTCGGTCTGCAACTCACCGAACATCGGCGAGGCGCTGATCGCGGCGACCGACGGGACGTCGATCCCCTTCACGGCGCACTTCTGCGCGAGGATGTCGCGGACGAGAGCCGCGTGCTCGCGGAAATCAGGTCGACGGAACAGGTTCACGATGTCGTAGAGGTCACGCGGCCGTGCGCGTTCGCCCATCGCGCGGAGCTTCTCAGCGAAGACCTCCTCGAACCCGTAGCACCGTACCTGCGCGGGCGCGGGCAGGATCTCCGGGTAGTCGTGGTTGATCGGCCGCAGCACCGGCGGCCGAACCAGCAGCTCGTCCTTCGTGAGATCGAGCTTGATGCTCGCGGCTGTCGGCGCGCCACGCGGCCCGCGGTAGTACACGCGACCCTCTGCGGAACGGCCGGTCGGGCGGGTACGCAGCGTCGACTCACGGACCGTGAAGTCGATCCCCGACTCCTGACCGATGCGATCGAGCACCGGCATGAGCGCAGCAATCACTTCGTCCGGCTGGATCGGCCCTTCCTCCAGGACCGTGAAGTCCAGGTCCTCGGAGAACCGATAGGTCTCGAGGTAGCACTTCTTGAGGCAGGTGCCCCCCTTGAAGATCCATGTCGAACCGAGGAGCGGATCGGAGCCGATGCCCCACAGCATCCAGCCGAGGACGTAGTCCTTCTCGACCACGTCGTCGCGGAGTCCCCACCGCCGCACGCGGTCGTCGAGATCGGCCCGCCCGATCATGCCGCGTCCGCCGGCGCGAGTCGCGGCACGTTTATCCGGAGGTTCCACCGCGAGACGATCCTGCCGGCCTCCGGACCATCGGGATCAAGCCGGCTGATGCCCTTACTGATCCGCGCGCGACAGGCTTCGATGAGAGCCTCGGTCCCGAGTTGCTCATGCTCGACGAGATACCCGAGCCGCTTGAACATCGTTCCACGCCCCAGGCGATCGCCGTACTCCAGCAGCATGCGCTCGTCTGCGTATTCGCTCTCGAAGTAGGCGCGCAGGACCTCGACGGCATGAAGTGCCCCACCCGCTGCTGCGGGAGTATCCATGATGTCAACGACGGTGCGACTTGGGTCGGACACATCCACAGGGGTACGACGGCGCCAGACGCGCCGCGTCCCGAACAGGAGCTCGTCGCTCACCGAGCGCACCATGAACCGTGCACCCTGGATCGTCGGAGCGGTTTGCGCGACCTTCTTCCCGGCGACCACGTAGGTGACGTTGAAGAGTTGATCAGTGAGCCCCCAGTGCTCGCACGCGCTCCAGCCGCCGATGTAGCAGGGGGCGAAGAGGGTTGCCGCAACGATCCATGGATCCTCGCGCCAATCGGAGGGGACGGAAGCATCGAGCGGCACGGTGATGTACCACCCCTGCCGGACGCGCGAGAGCCAGCCGCCCGCGGCCAGCGCGGCGAGTAGACGGCGCGTCTTCGCGACGTCCATGCCCAACGCGGAGGCGGCGTGAGCGGCGTTGAACGGTCCGCTGAACGTGCGGTGAAGCACCATCAGGTGCTCCCGGCGAGCTCCGGATACTCCGCTTACGGCTTCATTCTCGGCATACATCGCACACCCCAGATATCCAATAGGGATGAAAAATCTCTGCTCACAATGTACTTCTCCGCTCAGGTACATCGCAACCACCAGATTGTCGCGCCAGACGAACATTCACGGCCTGAGATATCACCACATCTCCAACTCGGCCCCATAACCTTTCGCTGTCGTCCTCATACGAAAGGATGCGCCGTACCCCTTCAGTCCAGGTGTGGTTCCACTGGCGGCTCAAGCTGTCCCTCGGATCGATGCCCCTCGCCCTCGACCCGGTCATCGGAGAGCAACCACCGCCACAGGTCATCCCAGGCCTTCGTGCGAGGGCCCCGGCGCCACGTGGCATGGATCTCCGGCGTCGACCGCTCACGCGCATGCGCACGGTTCGTCGGTTCTTGCTCAGTCGCCATGGCTACCCCGCGGCTCCGGAGCATTCGGCCACCGCACCAACTCACCACCAGGTACCTGTTGCTGCCAGACGGCACCGACGCACCCATCCGGGTTGCTCCCATGGCGAGCTAAGCGAGACTCAGTCGTGATCAGCAGCGGGATGCCACGCTCATCTGGGGCCACAGCGCTGCTCACACGTTTAGCAGCGCGGTCGTCGGTGCAGACGAAGAGCAGCACGGGCTCGTGCGCGAACGACATGCGCCATGCCTCACTCGCGTAGTAGCGGCGGTAGCCTTCGAATTTGCCCCGGTAGTCGCTGGCATCGAGCGTCCCGCGGTCGTATTCGACCAGGAACGGCACACGCTCGTCGCCGATGCCGATCAGGCCGGAGGCGTCGGGGCGGATCCATGCCAGTCGCCCCGACTCGTCGACGAAGCGGCAGGTCGACTCGGCTTCGTTGCGCCACTCAGCGAGTTGCCACCCGCGACCCCGGGCATCTCGCGCGAGTTGGACCACGAAGCGGTTCAGGCCGAGCGTGTGCTCCACGTGGCGCACGGCGCGCTCGGGGTGGCCCCGGTCTGCCTCCTTCACGTACGTCACCGCGCCGTGCTCCCCGAACGTGGACGGCGGGACGCCGGCGCGGGCGGCGAGGAATCGCATCCCCTGTTCCGTCAGCACGTACCGGACGTCATGGTGGCTGTCGTGATCGTCGTGGTTCATGGGGTCTCCCCTTCAGTGGTCATGGGTTGATGCGGAGGCACTGGCGCGACCGCACGGCAGCGCACCAGCCACTCAAGCCGCCGCTCGACGACCGCCGCGGGCTCATCGAGCAGGTCGGCGAGGTCGGACGCCGCGAGCAGCGGATGTCGCGCAATCCAGCTGAGGAGCGTCTGCTCGCCGGGGCTGGTGGCCAGCGCGAGGGCCGACGCGTGCTGCCAGCGCGCGCGGGGGTTCTCAACCGTCGCGTGTCCCACCGCCCACCGTTGGAGCGTCCCCTGCCGGTGCCGGTTACTCGGTTCCAGGTCGGCGCTCCCGTCGAGGGACGGGAGCGCCGGCACGGGCGGCTCCGGACCCCACCCGAGCAGCGTGAGCAGTCGCCCCTCTTCGCCGGCGACGGACCCCCAGATGGGGCCGGCCGCCCCGTGCTCCTGGAGCGCCGGCCGCGTCGTGAAGTACGCCCCGAGCGGCGGCGTCTCGCCGTCGGCCTGATCCGCGAGGGCGTCGCGCCAGACGGCGATCTGGCGCACCGTGCGACAGACGATGAGCAGCGGCGGCAGGCCAATCCTCCGCCAGTTCCCGCGCACCTTCGGAGCCTCCCGCCGCCAGAAGGCGGCGCGCCGACGGCGGTGGACGTCGGGCGCGGCCGCGCGGTCCCAGACCACGAGGAACGGCGCACTGAACCGTCCCGCCCGCAGGCATCCGTAGCCGTCGACGCCCTGCGGCCACCAGCGCTCCGCCGCTATCCCGCCCAGCGGCAGCGAGCGTGCATCGATGAGCTCGGCGTGCCCCGCGCTCCGCAACTCGGCCGCGAGTGCGGCGCAGAGGCGGTTGACCCCGGTCGTCACCTCGATGCTCGCGACGCGCCGGAGCAACTCGTTGCGACCGACGGGCACGGCCCGGGCAAGCGTCGCGACGGGCACCTCCCGCGCCGCACACCAGGCGGCGACGGCCTCCTCCGTCACGAAGTAGCGCCGATGGCGTCCGAGATCGGGAGATCCCGGTTCGACCCAGTCGACGCGGCTGCGCAGCGTCAGATCGTGCAGGAGGCGTCGGGCGTCCTGCTCGGCGACCCCCAGCAACTGGCCGACCTCGCGCTCACCGCTGAACGGTTGCCGGAGTAGCCAACCGACCGCCTGCGTCGCCATCTGTGGTTGACCGTTCATCGTTGCCTCCTCCTGTCGTTTCCCCGGGCGGACTTCACGGCAGTGCCGCTGCCCTCCGGGAGTTCATGCCGTCCACTCGGCTGCGGTTCCGCCAGCGGAGTCGTCGCCTCTTGCATCGCGCGGGCGAGTTCCTCCACCGTCAGGCGCTCCCGCCCGTCTGCCGGCTCTGGCGCCAGCCGCGCCGCGAGCACGTCCATCACCTCCGCCACGACCTGCACCCGCTCCCGGCCGTGACGGTCCGCGGAGCGCGTCGCGATCGCCGCGACGCGCTCGCCATCGGACGGTGGAGGCGGGTCGACGCTCAGCGTGAATGCCGGCGGCCGCGCGAACCCGTCCCACCAGCGCACGTAGGCGGAGAAGTCGTCGAGTGAGACGAGATCCTCGACCTCAAGTCCCCCGCCCAGTTCGGGGATCAGGCGCCTGGCGTCTTCGGCGCTGCACTGGAACGCCGTCAGCCCGTCGCTATTGGCGAGGATCGTGGGCAGTAGTTCGCGGTCGACTGCGTCGAGTTTCGAGAGCGACTGCGTGACGAGCGTGAAGGACGCGCCGTACTTCCCGAGCTCGGAGAGCATCCGCGGGTAGTCGACCGCGCCGAGCGTGCTCGACTCGTCCACGAGCTGGACGACGCGGCGGCGCTCCTCGGGCGGGAGCGCGACCTGTTCTTCGAGCAGCAGGCCGAGCAGGTTGAGGGTGGTGGCGCCGACGAGGCTCGCGGCCCCTTCCCCGAGCGTGCCCACGGCGGTGTTCACGATCAGCACGCCGCCGTCGCGGATCACCTGCCGTGGGTCGAAGGTCGAGCGTGGCTGGCCGAAGACGAGACGGCTCGCCTCCGTCACCGTGAAGCGGCCGATCTTGCTGGTGACGGGGTTGGCGGTCTGCTGCTGCAGCGTCTTGCCGGCGCGGTCGTAGTTGTCACGCCACCAGGCCCGCACCGCGAGGTCGCTGACGTCCGGCAGGAGCTGTCGGCGCATGCGCTCGTCCGTGAGGAAGGGCGCGACGTCCAGCAGCGTGAACTGTTCGACGCGCGAGCGCTGCGTGTTGAGCTCGTGGAGCGCGGAGAGGGACGCCCGCAGCGCGCCCTCCATGCGCGGCCCCCAGTTGTCGGGCCAGAGCCGGTTCATCATCGTGACGATGTGTTCGACCGTGCGGTCGCGGTCGGGGAAGAGCGCGACGTCGAGCAGGTTGAGTCCGACGGGACGCGCGAGGTGGGCGAAGTCGAGGTAGACGGTCCGCTCGACCAGGGCGTCGGGCACGGAGGCGAGCACGGCCTCGGCGAGGTCCTGGTGGGGGTCGACGACGACCAGGGCGGTGTCGTCCGCCCCACTGGCCATGCGCTCCATCAGGCCACCCGCGATGTGCCGCAGGAGGGTGGACTTCCCGCGCCGGGTCTTGGCGACGATGAAGTGGTTGCGGTGGAGGAGGGGCTCGGGAAGGTGCACGGGCTCGTGTACCCGTCCTGCCGGCGACACGCCGACGCGCACACCGTGGGCGGCATGCCCGGGCGCGGGCGCGAGCCGCTGCGCCGTCGTCCGTCGCACGCGCGGGAGCGCCTCGGCGGCATCCGGCAGATGCCAGAGCGCCGCCACCTCGGCTGTGCTGAGGATCAGCGGGTACCGCACGCGGTCGCGCCCATCGGTGCGTCGCGCTCGTCCCGCCCGCAGGCCACCACCGGCCGCGTCGTCGTAGGCCGAGTAGGCGCTCGCGACCTGCGCGACGAGCGCTCGGAGACGCTCTCGGTCGGTCCCATACACCGTCACGGTCAACCGCGCCGACACGAGCGGCGCCGCGAGTTTGGCCGCGACCACGGGGCGCGGCAACGGTTCACGCCCTCGGAACAGCCGCACGGCGACGGCGGCCAGCAGGGGCACCCCGACGAGGCCACCTGCGGCCGTCGCGCCGAGCCGCACCCACTCGCCGGCCTCGTACCAGTTCCAGGCCTGCAGACCGCCGGCGCCGAGTGCCATCATCGCGACGATCGGGGCGAGGCTGACCGGCGCGCTGCGGTCATACTCGCGGCGTGCGTACGCGGGCTGCTCCTCTCGCCGCCGGATGCGGCCGGCCTCGCGCGGCGAGCCCGGTGCGATCGAGAGGCGACAGACGATGCGCTCGCCATCGGCGGGTTCGAC
>CAYPYF010000003.1:0-6861 GCA_964414675.1 uncultured Dehalococcoidaceae bacterium | reverse complement strand
CGACTGCGGTGATCACCCCCGCGAGCGGATCCCGCTCGTGGCGCCAGTCCAGGCGGAGCGGGAGCGCCGTGTCCGCTGCGGGCTGCAACTCGACGGTGATCGGCTGTTCCCCCGGCGTAACCGCCGCAGGATCGTCGGCAGGCTCCTCGACGGCGGCCTGCGGATAGGCGGCGCGCAGTTGGGCGAGCGCACGCTCCAGCGTGGAGGCGTCCGACGCCCGCACGTACCAGCGCGGCCCGCCGGTCCCGAGCACGACCTCCAGTGCGATGGCGTCGCCGGAGAGCGCGCCGAGCATGCCGCGCGCGGCGCTCATGCTCTGTTCGAGCCCGCGCGGGGGCACAATCTCGGCCAGGGAGTGCGCGTCACTACGCGTGCGCCACATCGCGCGTCGCTCCCTTCTCACGCCCCTGGGCCTCGTCGAGCAGGCGGAGGAACGTCTCCCGTCCATCAACCTGTTGCGCGAGCTGATTGACGTCCTTCACACCCGCGGGAAGCTCGACCACACTGGCTCGCTCGCCCAACGCCTGCGCCAGCTGCGCGGCTGCGTCGCGGCCGGGCTCATCGCCGTCGAGCACCAGCACCACCGAGCGGGCGCGGTCGAGGAGGCGCAGCGTGCGCACACCCGGCTGGGTGCCGAGCAACGCGCACGCCGGCAGTCCCCAGCCGACCAGCGTCAGCCAGTCGAAGGGCCCCTCCGTGAGCAGTACCCGCTGCCGTCCGCGCACGGCCTCGTAGCCGAGCAGCGGACGCGGGAGGGAGAGCCCGAGGTAGGGGACATCGGCACCCTCGGCAGGCATACGCCCCGTCATCCACCCGCAGTGCCCCGCGCGCAGGTCGGGGATCACGATCCGCCCCCGCATCGCCTCGCGGATGCCGCCATGCTGTCGGTCGGGATAGAAGAGGCCCATCGCCGCCGCGCGCCGGAGACTGAGCCGGCGGCGCTTCAGATACGGGGCGAGCTGGCGCCCGTCGCTGAAGCCGAGCCGCACCCGCCGCGCGAGCCACGCCGGGACACCGCGCTGCTCCAGGTAGCGCAGCGCGTGCGGGGTACGCAGCAGGGTCTCGTGGTAGACCTCGCAGGCGGCCGTGAGGATCAGGCGGTCGTCGAGGGACAGGCGGGGCGGTGGCGGCGGTTCATGGCGTGACGGCGCCGTCCGCTCCCGGGCCGGGAGCTCCCCGAGAAACTCAACCGCAGCCCGGAAGTCGAGCTCGTGCGTCCGCCTGATGAAGTCGATCACGTCGCCCGACGCCCCGCAGCCGAAGCAGTGGAAGCTCTGTGTGTCCGGGTAGACCACCAGGCTCGGGCGGTCGTCGGCGTGGAACGGGCACCGCCCCATGTAGCGCCGGCCAGTCGCGCGGAGCTCGACGCCGTGCGCGGCGATCACCTCGGCAATCGGATGGGCGGCCTTCACACGCTCGATGTCGACCGGCATCAGGACGCCTCCGCCCGCCCCGCTGCGAGTTCGGCGGGGTTCGTGGTGGCCAGGGCATGCTCGAGCTCGCTCGCCTCGATCCGGAGCGCGACGTGGTTCCCACCCGCGAGAAAGAGCGCTTCCCCGCGGCGGCAGCCCAGCAGGTACTCGCGCTCGCCACGCGACAGTCCAAACGTCTCCTCGACGACGCTGATGGTGGAGGCGTCCTGGCGCATCAGGAGCTGCACAGAGCTGTTCGCGAGCACCGTGTGCCCCTCGGGCGAATGGAGGAAGTCCTCCACGTCCTGTGTGACCGTGGTGACGCCCAGCCAGCGTTTCCGTGCCCGTCGCGCCATCTGTGCGAGGAAGCGGGCGCCCTCGGCATGGCGCATCAGCGTCCACGCCTCATCGATCAGGAGCATCCGCGGCCGCGGGTCTCGGGTGACCTCGCGCCAGACGTGGTCGGCGATCAGGTACATCGCGACGGGCCGTAGCTCCTCCTCGAGGTCGCGCACGTTGAAGACCACGAACGGTCGGTCGAGGGAGGTGCTCGTCGGCTCCGAGAAGACGTGCCCGAGGCTCCCGTCCACGTAGCGGCCGAGCCGATCCACGAGTCCGTGCGGCTCGTCCGACGCGCGCAGCACGTCCAGCAGGTCGCGCAGCAGCGGCGCGGGGTGGCCGTGCGTGGTCGGGTCCTCGGTGATGCCCGCGCGGCGGTAGGTCTCGTAGAGCGCCGTGTCGAGCACGCCCCGCTCGCGCTGCCCGAGCGGCTGGCCGGGGTCGGCGAGCATCACGCCCAGCAGCCCCTGCAGCGCGAGCACGCGCTCGGCGAGTGGATCGCGTCCGTCGTCGTCGGCCGCCGCGGGGAGGTCGAAGGGGTTGATGTGGTGCGCCGACGTGCCGGAGAGCCGCACCATCTGTCCGCCCACCGCCTCGCAGATCCGCCCGTACTCGTCTTCGGGGTCGATAACGAGGTAGTCGATGCCGAGCAGGAGCGCACGCAGCGCCTCGACCTTGCAGGCGTAACTCTTCCCGGCGCCCGACTTGGCGAAGACGACCTTGTTGGCGTTCTCGTGCTCCGCGCCGAACGGGTCGAAGGTGACGAGCGAGTGGTTATGGACGTTCTCGCCGTAGAGGATCCCGCCCGTCACCGCGAGGTGACTGGAGCCGAAGGGGATCATCGTCGCGGCGCTCGTGGTATCGAGGTTGCGGCGACGGCGCAGGTGGTCCTGCCCGGCGGGGAGGCAGGAGAGCACCCCGGGCAACTGCTCGTAGAGCGCCGGGCGCACGCCGGCCATGAGGCCACCGAGCACCCCCGCTAGCCGCGTCGCTGCCTGGTCGACCGCCGGGACACTGCGTCCGTGCAGCCGCAGGTAGACGGCGGTGGAGAAGACCCGCTCGTCCCCCCGCTCCAGCGCGTCGCGCAGTCGCTCAACGTCCTCGTAGGCAACCTCGCGCTCGACGCTGGCGATCCGTCCGCCCTTCGCGTCCAGCATCCGCGAGGACTGCAATTCCACCATGCGGTGCGTGAGCGACCGCACGACCTCGCCCGAGTCGAGCGGTTCGAGGTGCATGCTCAGGTCGAACGGCTCGTCAAAGTCGATCAGCCGTCCCAGCCAGTTCGGCGTGACCTGGCGCGGATAGTCGGTGAGCGCGAAGACACGGCTCACTGACCCGTCGACGGTGAGCTCGGCGCGGGTCTCTGCCAGCGCGGCGGGGGCGACGAGGTCGGCGGCGCTGCGCTCCCCCAGCGCGAAGGTCTGCTCATATTGCTCATCGCGGGCACGCGCCGTCGGGCGCGGGCGTCGCCAGGGGATGCGTGGTCTAGGCATGGACAGCCTCCTGCGTGGGTTCGGAGCGCGGGGTGGTGAGTACGGGGGTGGACGGCGGCAGGGAGCCGCCCGCTGTGACCGGGGCGCCCGCCAGCGCGGCGCGCCAGAGGGTGACGAGTTCGTCGCCGCCGAGCCGGCGCGTGGGGACGCCGCAGGCGGCGAGGCCCTGTGTGACCTCCGCGCAGCGGAAGGCGAGGGCGCGCCGGGCCGGAACCGCCGTGCCCGACGCTGGAGTCCGATCGGGGCGGTGCCACGGCCACGCGATCCCGGTGCGCTCAAAGGCGCCGCCGGTACCGGCCGGCACGACCACGTAGCAGCGGCGGTCGAGCAGTGTGCGCTCGCGCGCGATCCGTCGCACGAACGCCTCGTGGTCCTGGGCGAGCCGCCGCCAGAGGTCGGCAGTGCGGTCGCCCCGTGCTCCTCGCTCGCCACCTGTCCCGCCCCACCCGCGCTGCCCGCGCAGCCCATCGAGGTAGACGTCGACGTCCGTGGGCACGACGCGCACGAGGACCTGCACGGGGTAGGCGAGGGCGTTGAGGAAGCGGCGATAGGCGGCGAGGATCGCCTCCTGCTCCGCCTCTGACTTCAGCGCGAAGTTGACGGAGCCGGCTTCCAGCACGCCGCGGTCGTCGCCACCGCGCAGCCGCACGACGTCGCCGGCGACCTCCTCCAGGGGCAGCAGCGCCTGCGCGCTGGCGAGCCGCCGTCGTGCGTTAGGCCGCATCGTCGGCCTCCTCCCGCGCTGGCGACGGCGCCACACCCGGCAGGAACACCTCGCGGAGCTCCCGGGCATGCGGGGAGCGCTCGCGCGGGCGCCAGACCGCCACACGGGGCACGGTCCAGTAGCGCAGGAGCACGAACACCCACTCCTCGGCCGCGCGCCCGCCGGGTCGCCAGAGCACAAGCACCGCGGCGGCGACGATTACGACGACCGTGGCGGTGATGCGCAGCGCGAACGGCAGCGGCAGGTCGCTGAGCGCCCCGTAGGCGAGCGCCAGGCCGATCGCCGCTGACAGCAGCTGCCGCATCGTCAGGCCGAGGAAGGCGCGGTCCGCAACCTCGAGGTGGGTGGGTATCTCGTGGCGCTCCATCAGGCCGCCCCGCCCATCGCGCTCTGGACCATCCCGGCGATCACTCGCGCCAGCAGGACGATCGCCAGGCCCGCGAGGGCGTTGACGATCGCGACCTTGCCCTGCTCCATCTGCCGCGGCGACCCGGCGGCGCTCATATACAGGAACGCGCCCCACATCACGAAGAACGCCGCCACCGCCACGGCGACGCCGAGGCCGATATTCAGCAGGTTCTCGAAGAGGCTGTTGATCTGCTCCATTCCAGGGTTCCTCTCTCAGCGCGCTAGTTCGATGCGATGCGCACTGGCTCCTCTGACTGCACCCGTAGCTCGACGACCAGCCAGCGCCCGTCCTCCGGGACGAGGCGACAGGTCACGCGCTGCCGGATCACCTGTTGATGTGCCGTGCCGAGCGCGGGGTCGCTCCACCACCGCTCCTGGACCGCCGTCACCGACGCGGTGGCACCGGTCGCGGAGAGCGCGGTGACGGACACGGACTCGATGTCGGTGGCGATCACGCGCTGCCGGGGGGCCGCGTCGGGTGCGACGCTCGCGCGCGCAAGCGCGTCGCGCAGCGCCCCGCCCGTCAGGGCGACGAGATAGGCGGTGTACGCGTCGGGATCGCGGTGGTCGAAGGTGCCGTAGGCGGTCACGAAAGCTGAAGCTGCGGACGCGACTGCGCGTGTGTCGTGCTCGCGGCTCCCGATGCGCTGCGCACCACTCCATCCGCTCAGCACGGCGAGCACCAGCAAGAGCCCGCCGCACCCGAGCAACGCGTAGCCGGCCGCGCGCCCACCGGTCACGAGGGCACCACCAGAGCGGGGGCCGGAGCCGGCGGCGGGGCGCCCAGCGCCGAGGCGATCTCACCGAACGCGGCCTGGTAGTAGGCCATGCGCCCGAGCACGAGCGCGACGTACTCCCAGCTGTGGTTGTAGCGGTAGACCGCGTAGGGGAGGTCACCCTGGACGTTATGGTCGGCGAGGTAGCGCGCCATCGCCGGGATCGCGTCGCGGTAGTCGTAGGGGTCGCCGGCACCCCAGTGCGCCCATGACGCCGGCATGAACTGTCCGTAGCCGATCGCGCCCGCCCACGAGGTCGCCATGTTCGCGCCGAACCCCGACTCCACGGACGCGATCGCGGCGAGCAGCGACCAGGGGACGCCGCGGTCGTGGCCCTCCTGCACCATCACCGCGAGGTGGTCGAGCGGGACCGGGGGCGGGTCGGAACTGCCGCTCCCACCGAACGCGGCGAACGGGGCGGCGAGGAACATCGCCACGATCACGACGACGAGGACCACAGGGACGAGGAGGGCGACGACGACCGCCGCAGCGAAGCGCAGACCGTCGCGGATGACGTCGCCGAAGACGGAGGAGGCGACCAGTGCGGCCTTCGCGATCATGGCCGCGCTCCTGCCGCGCCGGCGGCCGCGCGCCCACCGCCTCCGAGTCCGCCGGCGACGCGGCTGAGCACGACGAGGGAGACCACCGAGGCGAGCCCGGCGAAACGTGCCTGACTCGACAGCAGCGCCGGCACGCGGAGCGTGAGGTAGCAGACGGCGATGCCGAGCATGAGTGTCAGCGCGGCGTTGGCGACGCTGCCGGGGGTGAGCTCGACCATCAGCGAGGAGCCGAGGCGAAGCGTCAGCACCTGCACCGCCTGCTGGAACACGGTGATTGGCAACAAATGTGCCCACCACCGTGCCCAGCCCTGCGTCTGCGGCAGCACCCAGGTCACGACCATCACCGGCGCCAGCACGATCAGGACGCAGATCAGGGCGAGGCGCATCAGCATCTGGAAGGCGAGCAGCAGCGCGACGATCGCGTACGTCACTGCGACCATCACCATCGCCATGCCGGACTGGTCCGCGCGGGCCTGGTCGTAGCCCGGCAGGCCGCCCTCGCTCACCGCCCCGGCGAAGGCGTTGTTGAGTTCGATCAGGACGGTGGCGATCTCAAGGGTGAGGTTGACGGCGAGCGCGGCGAGGATGACCCGCGGGAGCAGTTCCATGATCCCGTCGTAGGGCGCGCGGGTGTGCTGCTTGAGCACCACGTTGAAGCCGCCCCACATCACGATCACCGCGAGCGCGGCGTTCGCGACGCCGCGGCTGAGCTCCCACAACGCCCGGACGGTCGTGCTTTCGTACGTCCCGGCGGCCGGGGTGCGGGTGATGATGTTCAGCGAGGAGTCGCCCATCCCCAGCGCCCAGTCGACGACGCCGGTGACCGCGTCGAGGATCGCCCCTGCGAGCGTCTCGACGACGGTGTCGAGCACGGCGCTCGCCCAGTCCCGCGGGTCGAAGCTGCCGAGCAGGCCGAGGGGGTTGGGGATGTCCGGGAGCGGAAGCTGTGGGTCAGCGGGCGGGATGTCGCCGGGGAGTGTGCCGGCGGCAACTGCGGGAGCCGGACCGCCAGGCCCGGGCAGGACGGGTGACGCTGCTGCCGTCGCCGCGGCCCCACCGGACGGCATCCCCGTCGAGGCGACCAGTGGTGCGCCGGCGGAGACGAGGTCACGGAGCGGGTCGGCCGCCTGCTGCGCGGCGGCGGGCGAG
>CAYPYF010000002.1:70036-97475 GCA_964414675.1 uncultured Dehalococcoidaceae bacterium | reverse complement strand
CGATAGATGACGTCCACCCGTTCGAGGCCAGACGTCATCTACCGCCGCGTGGACGACGACTTCCTGGACCCGCTGGAGTTCCGCTCGGACAGCACACTGGGCGTCGCGGGCCTCGTGGGCGCGTATCGCGCCGGGAACGTCACGATCATCAATAGCATTGGCACGGGCGTGGCGGACGACAAGACCACCTACCGCTTCGTGCCGGACCTGATCCGCTACTACCTGGGCGAAGAACCGATCATCCCCAACATCGACACATACACCGGCTGGCGAGACGAAGACCTGGAATACATGCTCGACAACCTCGAGCACCTCGTGCTGAAGCCCTCGGACGGATCGGGCGGGTACGGGATCATCATCGGACCGCAGGCCTCGAAGGAGACGCTGGACGCGGCGCGCACGCGGGTGCGCGAGGAGCCCCACAGGTGGATCGCGCAGCCGGTGCTCGAGTTCTCGACCATCCCGTCGTTCAACGGCGAGCGGCTAGAGCCCCGCCGGGCGGACCTCCGGCCATTCATCGTCACCGGCGAGCACTCGTGGGTGCTCCCGGGCGGCCTCACGCGTGTGGCCGCGACGCGCGAGTCGTACATCGTGAACTCGTCGCAGGGCGGCGGATCGAAGGACACGTGGGTCCTCCGCGCCGAGCCTGACGGCTCCGACGGCCGGGAGGGCTGACGTGCTCGCCCGCACCGCGGAGAACCTCTACTGGCTGGGACGCTTCCTGGAGCGCGCGGAGAATGTCGCGCGGCTCGCCGATGTGAACCTCCAGGTCTCCACGGAGCACATGTCGGGATCGCCCTCGGAGGCGTGGGAGGCGGTGATCGCGACGCTCGGCGCACAGGAGGCCTTCGAGGCGGCACGCGCGCAGAGCCCGGGCGGCAACTCGCTCACCCCGGCCGACTTCCTGATCTTCTCGCCGCAGCACTCGATCTCGCTCGTCTCGACGATCGCCCGCGCCCGTGCGCTCGCGCGGGAGACCCGTGAGTACCTCTCCCGCGAGGTCTTCGAGGAGATCAACCGGCTGTACCTTTCCACCAGCCGCGCGTCGACACAGCAGCAGGGGCTCCCGGCGCTGTACGCGAACGTGAAGCGGTCCGTCGCCGCGATCCTCGGGCTGTTCGACAACACCGTGGTGCTGAGCGAGGGGCGCGAGTGGTTCCGGGTGGGGCTCTTCCTGGAGCGCGCCGACATGACGGCGCGGATCATCGACACCAAGTACTTCGTACTGCTGCCGTCCGTGGACGACGTGGGCGGGCCGATCGACCGCTACCAGTGGATGTCCGTGCTGCGTTCGGCGAGCGCCCTCGAAGCGTTCCGGAAGCAGCACCGCGGCGCGGTCTCCGGGCCGCGCGTGGTCGCGATGCTGATGTTCGACCGCAACTTCCCGCGTAGCCTCGTGTTCTCCGTCGCCGCGCTGCGGCGGCACTTCGAGCGCGCCACGGCCGACACACCCGAGGCTCGCGCGATCCGTGCGGCGCGCGAGACCGCCCTGGTGGAACTCGACCTCCGTGCGGCGAACGCGGCGAACGTCATCCAGTACCGGCTGCACGAATTCCTCGACGAGTACGAGGGCCGGCTGAACGCGATCGACCAGGCACTCCGCGAGGACATCTTCCGCGCGCGCCCCGACGGCGACGAGGGCTAGCCGGCCGCGCGAGGGTGTCCCCGGACGCCGTCATGGCCGACGCCCTCCCTCCCGCCTACGATGTTGCCCGGACGAGCCGCGCGGTCACCCCTCGGACCTGCTGGGAGCACTGGATGACGTTTTGCCTGGGTATGCGCTGCGAGGAGGGCCTGTTCGCGCTCGCGGACACGCGGATCACCAGCGGGACCGAGATGTCGACCGCCCGCAAGATCTCCATCCACCAGTACGACCAGCACTCCATGTTCATCATGACGAGCGGGCTGCGCTCGATCCGCGACAAGGCGATCACGTACTTCGAGGAGCGCCTGAAGAACGAGGACAGCCTGGACCGCATGTACAAGGCGGCGAACGCGCTGGCCGAGGAGATCCGCGCCGTCCGTACGGAGGACATGGAGTGGCTCCACCAGGGCGGGCTGAGCTTCGACCTCCATTGCATCTTCGGCGGCCAGCTCTCCGGGGACGCCGGCCCGCACATGTACCTGATCTACCCCGAAGGCAACTGGGTAGAGGTCCGCGCCGGTACTCCTTATGTCATCATCGGTGAGTCTCGCTACGGCAAGCCGGTGGTGGACCGGACGTGGCGCTACGACCGATCGCTCGACGACGCGCTCCGCATCGGGCTCCTCGCCTTCGACGCGACCCGGACGAGCGCGTCCGACGTGGACTACCCCGTGGACTCGATCCTCTACCGGCCCAATACGTTCGAGCTGCGTGAGCAGCGGTTCACGGGTGAAGACCTGGTGCCCCTCCGGCAGTTCTGGCAGACCGCGATCTCGCAGGCCGTCGAGGACGCGGAGCCGACCACCCGGCACCTCTTCGACCGGCTGGACTCGGCCAGGCCGGCGCAGACACGCTATGGGGACTACGACTAGCCCACCCGCCCTGCCCAAAGCCGACCCTCCGGGCCGCGATATTCTGGATCCGGAGGCTCAGATGCCCGCGTCCCCCCTCGACCGTGCCGCGATCGACGAGGCGCTCCGAGCGTTCGGCGTGGACGGGGTGACTGCGGTGGAGCCGCTCTCCGGTGGCGCGGTGAACGAGCACTGGCGCATCGACACGCTTGAGGGCGAACCGCGCGTCCTGCGGCGCTACCACCGACGCCAGACACAGCCCTCGGTCGCGTACGAGCACCGGCTGCTCCAGTTCCTGTACGAGCACAGCTGGCCCGTGGCTCCCGCGATCGTCGCCTCGGGTGGGTCGCAGCTCGAGACCGCCTCCGGGCGCTGGGCGATCTTCCCGTTCCGCACGGGCACGCCGCCCGAGCCCGACCAGCGCACGATGCAGCGCAAGGGCTCGCTGCTCGCGCTGCTGCACGCCGACCTGCGCGAGTGGGACGAGGGGCAGCGCCCGGGCTTCGGGCGGATCACCGACCTCGACACACCGCTCCACCTGGACGGGTTCGCCGACTTCCATGCACTGGTCGCGTGGTTCGCCCTCACCGATCCGGAGCGCGCCGCGCGGCTGGAGGAGATGCGCGACCTGGTCGTCGCGCTCCTCGGCGGGCTCGGGTACGACGACCTGCCGGACGACCTCGTCTACTTCGAGTGCCTGGGCAACAACATCCTCTTCGAGGGCGACGACGTCTCCGCGCTGCTCGACTTCGACATCGCGCATCGTGACGCCCGTGTCGCCGACATCGGGCGATCGCTGGTGACGGATGCGTGGATGGACGGCTGGCGGGCGCACGCGTTCGTCGCGGGGTACCAGGCGCACGCCGACCCGCCGCTGACGCCCGCGGAGGCGACGCTGCTGGCGCCGATGATGCTGGCCGCGGAGCTCTGGACGACCTGCATCGCCCTCGCGATCAGCGACCGGCACCCGGCGGACTGGCTCACGGCCTCGATCCGCGAGTCGATCGACGAGCGCCTCCCGAAGCTCGAAGCGGCGCAGGGCGAGCTCGCACGCGTGCTCAAGGCCGCGGCGGGTTATCCGACGCTGTAGCCGCCCCGGGGACGGCGTCCTTGGCGTCCTCGGAAGCACGTGAGCCCGGCCAGAGGTCGCGCGGCTTGAGGCCGATCCAGACCATCGCCGCGATCCCGGTCCCGAGGATCCACGCCTGCAGCATGAGGTGGGAGCCGAGGGCGAACGCCCCCGCGTCCGTCCTCGCCGCACCGATCGCGACAAGGGCCTCTGTCACCGCGAGCTCGTACGGGCCGATGCTCCACGGGGTGATCGGCAGCGAGACGATGAGGTTCGCGGCGATCATCAGGATCAGCGCCTCCGGGACGTCCAGGTCCAGCCCGAACGCGCGGGCGAGCAGGTAGTACACGCCCACCTCGACCACCCACGCGAACAGCGAGATCCCCACCACGCGCGCCGCCTGCGCGTTCGTGCCGAGCGAGCCCATCCCGTCCACGAAGTCGGGGAGGCGCGCCTCGATCGCGGTCGCCATGCGGGCGGGGAGCCGCCGGATCCAGCCGGCCAGCCAGCCCTCCACGGCGGTCCGCGACCGCACGAGGACCACGATCGCTCCGAAGAAGACGACGGCCGACCCACCCACCAGCCCGACGAGCGGTCGGAGGACGGGGGGAAGGTCCGACATCAGGAGCGCCACGACCATGAGGATCGCGAAGGCGAAGAGGTCCAGCACCGACTCCACGACGAAGACGCTGCTCGCGAGGAGGCTCCGCGGGATGCCGAACCGGCGGGCGGGCACCTCCACGCGGAGCAGGTCGCCGGCCCGGAGGGGGAGGAGTGAGTTCGCCATGTTCGCGATCAGGAAGACGCCGGCCAGCGGCGCGACCGGCGCCTCGGGACGGCCGAGGAAGTGCCACCAGCGCCAGGCGTGCAGCACCTTCGAGCCCGTGAACGCGATCAGCGCCACAACAGCCCAGCGGGGATCCACCTCGCCGAGGCGCGAGAACATCTCACCGGTGTCGACACGCCAGAAGAAGATGGCCAGCGCGCCGGCCGCGAGGCCGAACTGGAGCAGCATTCGGAGCAGTCGTCCGCGCACGGCGCATCCATCCTCGGGGTTCGGTCGGTGACCTCCCCCGCCCGTGGCGCTCGCCCGGGGGAATCGTCAGCCACCGTGCCGGCCCGTCCCCGTATCTTCTCTCTGATCGCAATCCGGCGGGGAGAGTCACAGTTGCGGCTATCACTACGCCGAAAAGCGGCGCTCGGCCTGCTCGCACTCGCGGTGCTGAGCATCGGTGCCCTCGTCACGTTCGACCGCCTCGTCCTCCCGGAACGCTTCGACCGCGTCGAACGGCTCGAGGTGGAACGGGACGCCCTCCGCGTGGTGAACGCGATGGACGTGCGCGGTGACCTGCTGGACGTGCTCCTCTTCGACTGGTCTCACTGGGACGACACGTACGAGTTCATGGCCGGCCCGAGCGAGGCGGCGGACGAGTACCGCACCAGCAACCTGGTGGACGACCTCCTCGAGACGCTCGGGCTCGGCGCGCTGATCTACCTCGACACGGATGGCGAGACGTACGACGCGCTGTGGCGGTGGCCCTCCGGCGAGTCGATGCCGATCCAGGGCCTCGATGCCGGAGCCCCGGCGGTACAGGCCCTGACGGACAAGGTGCAGGCATCGGGGTCGAGCGTCGGCGTCGTGCGGTTGCCGGTCGGTCCCCCGATGCTCATCGCGGCCCGCCCGATCACCAGGAGCAGCGGCGAGGGCACGCCGCGAGGCACCCTGATCATGGCGATGTGGCTGGACGACTCGTTCGCGCAGGCGCTCAGCGCGTCCCTCGCGACGCCGTTGCGCTTCGAGACGCTGGCGTCCGAGCCGAACGTCGTCGCCCTTGCCGCGCAGGCCGACGCGATCACCATCGTCGAGCAGGGTGAACTGAATGGGCAGGCGCTGATCCGCGACATCGAGGGCGCCCCCGCCTTCCTGGTGGAGACGAACCAGCGCCGCGAGATCGCCACCCTCCGGGACGAGGCGGTGTGGCTGGGCGTCGCCGCGATCATCCTCACGATCGGGCTCGT
Organism: uncultured Dehalococcoidaceae bacterium; assembly: GCA_964414675.1. Lineage (GTDB taxonomy): Bacteria > Chloroflexota > Dehalococcoidia > UBA2979 > UBA2979 > W-Chloroflexi-9. Next base: position 91,891 of record CAYPYF010000002.1, on the reverse strand, counting down.
CGCGATCATGGTGTACATCGCGATGGAGGTGTTGCTGCTCCGACCGATGCTGCGCGTGCGCCGGGAACTCGCCCTCCTCGACACGCCGGGCAGCGGCGATGGCGCCCGCGCGCGACTCAGCGCACCCGGGAGGGACGAGATCGCGGAGGTCGCCCGCGCCGTCAACGCCATGCTGGACCGCCTCGCGGACTCCACCGCAGAGCAGGAGCGGCTCACCATCGCCGTCGGCGAGCAGGAGGAGGTCGCTCGGACGGCGCTCCTCGAGATGGGCGAGGGATTCCTCGCGTTCGACCCGGCGGGGCGCTGCCAGGTGTGCAACCCGGCAGCCGCGCGGATGCTGAAGCGGTCGCCGGAGCAGGTCCGCGGACGGCATATCACGGAGCTACTACCCACAGCACGGGCGCCTCAACCCTCGGACGGCCCGCAGATCGTCGAGGTCTCCGGGCGGGCGCTGGCCATCACGCGCAGCGCCACGCTGCAGGGCACGCGGCCCGGTGGCCGGAGCGTCGTGGTGCTCCGCGACGTCACCGACATCCTGGACGTCGAGCGCCTCAAGCGAGACATCATCGCGACGGTGAGCCACGAGCTGCGGACGCCGCTCACCTCGATCCGGGCGACCGTGGAGCTGTTCCAGGACGGCGAGGGCGGCGCGCTGACGGAGGTGCAGGGACGCATGCTGATGCTGCTGAGCCGGAACACAGACCGCCTGCTGCACATCGTGAATGACCTGCTCGCACTGACCACCCTGGAGTCGGGCACCGTCGCCCTGCGTCGCGAGGAGGCCGACCTCGCAGTGGTCGCGGCGCGCATCGTCGAGGACCTGCAGCCGCTAGCCGCTGCCTCCGCGATCGACCTCGACGTCGAGGCGGACGCGGAGTCGGCGGTAGCGTGGTGCGACGAGCCTCGCATCCGCCAGGTGATCGACAACCTCGTGCAGAACGCGATCAAGTTCAGCCCGGCGGGGACGCAGGTTGCGCTGAGCACGCGGGCCGAGGGCGACGAGGTGGTGGTGTCCGTCCGCGACGAGGGGCCGGGCATTGCCGGGGCGGAGCAGGAACGCGTCTTCGAGAAGTTCTACCGGGCGCCGGGCAGCGACCGGCTCCCCGGGACCGGCCTCGGCCTCGCGATCGCTCGACTGATCGTGGAACTGCACGGCGGGCGCATCTGGATCGAGAGCGACGGCGAGACGGGGACGACCGTGCGGTTCACCGTGCCGACTCCGCCGTGATCAGCCGCGCGTCGCTGTGCTCGCCCGTTGACGCGCCTCCCATGGCAGTCCTAGCCTGCCCGTAACACACCGTACACGGTGCGCCGCTGGGGGAGCCGCAAGGCTGAGATCCGCAAGGACAACCCCGGGAACCTGACCTCGGTAATGCGAGCGTAGGGAAGCGGAGCGAGTGATGACGAATTCCCACGCGGGATCCCCGTATCCCTCCACACCCGGCACCCCTTCGAGGATCTCGCGACTCTGGTCCGGTCGGCGTCACGCACCGTGGCGTCTATCGGAGGTCGCGGATGATCATGGAGATCCAGTGCCTGGCGAACCCACCCGGCACGCCTGAGGACAGGTACGCCCACGTGGAGGCGGCGATCGCCGTCGTCCAGCAGTCCGGCCTCAAGTACGAGGTCGACGCGCTCGGCACCACGGTCGAGGGGCCGCCGGACGCGATCTGGTCGCTCGGGCGCGCGGTGCACGAGGCGTGCCTGAACGCCGGTGCAAACTCGCTGGTCACGGTGGTGAAGTACGCCCAGTCGCGTGACGAGGCGACCGCGAACACCATCAGCTCCCTCACCGGGAAGTTCCGGTAGCGAGCATGGGACGGCTCGCGGCCCGCACCGCCCCGCCGGTGTTGCTCCTCGTGGCGCTCGTCGCCGCGTGGGACCTCTCCGTGCGCGCGTTCGACCTCCAGCCGTACCTGCTGCCGAGTCCGGGCCGCGTATGGAACGCATTCCTCGAGGTGCGCGGACTGCTGCCGGCGCACATCCAGACCACGCTGACGGAGGCGCTACTCGGGCTGCTGCTCGCGTGCGTCCTGGGGGCGGCCACCGCCGCGTTCCTCGCGGGGTTTGCGCCGCTCCGCCGGGCGGTCTACCCGATCCTGGTGGTGTCCCAGAACGTCCCGATGATCGTGATGGCGCCACTGATCGTGGTCTGGTTCGGCTTCGGCGTGATGCCGAAGGTGCTGGTGGTGGCGCTGATCTGCTTCTTCCCGATCGTGGTGTCCACGACGGACGGGCTGCTCCGGGCGGAACGCGACCTCGTCGACCTCGCCCGGTCGTTCGGGGCGAACCGGCTGCGGGTGCTGCGGAGCGTGCTCATCCCCAGCGCGGTGCCCTCGTTCTTCGCTGGGCTGCAGATCAGCGCCACATACGCCGTGCTGGGCGCGGTGATCGCGGAGTGGGTGGGCGCCTCCAGCGGACTCGGCCTGTTCATCATGCGGTCCCAGACGGCGTTCCGGCTGGACCGCGTGTTCGTGGCGGTGGCGGTCATCGCCGCCGTCAGCATCTTGCTCTTCGCACTCGTGCACCTGGCTGCACGGGTGGCCATGCCGTGGCACTACGCCCGCGGCCTTTCACCGGAGGAACCGAATGCATCCCATGCGTCTGAGTACACCCAGTCCGATGCCGAATCGGGGCCGTCCGATGTCGCGCCTGCGCCACACCCACCGCTTCTGGGCGCTCGCGCTGCTGCTCGTGTCCTCGTTCGCCCTCGTCGCGTGCGGGAGCAACGAGGACGACGACCCGACTGAGACCGCAACGTCCGCCGGCGAGGGGACTGCCTCCGCGACCAGCACGGCGACGGGGAGCGCGACCGCGACGGCCACGTCGTCGAGCGGGCTCACCGAGGCGACGCTGATGCTGAACTGGACGCCGAACGCCCAGCACGCCGGGATCTACCTGGCGATGCAGAACGGGTGGTACGAGGAGGCCGGGATCGACCTCAAGATCGTCGAGCCCGCGGCTGCCGGCGTCGACCAGGTGATCGGCACAGGCGGGGCGGAGTTCGGCATCTCGGTAGCCGAATCCGTGCTCCCGGCGCGCGCAGCAGGCGTCCCCGTGGTCTCGATCGCGACGATCCTGCCGTACAACGACTCCTCGTTCATGGCCCTCGCCGAGACCGGCATCGAGCGCCCTCGCGACTTCGAGGGCAAGACGTACGGCGGGTTCGGCGGCCCCCTGGAGACGGAGCTGCTGCGGACGCTGGTCGCGTGCGACGGCGGCGACCCGGACGCCGTCGAGATGGTCGAGGTGGGGAACATCGACTACCTCGCGGGGATGGAGCAGGGGCGCTTCGACTTCGTCTGGGTGTTCGAGGGCTGGGACGCCCTCCGCGCCCGGGAGATCGAGGGCAAGGCGATCAACACCGTGAAGTTCGTGGACTGGCTGGACTGCATCCCGGACTGGTACACGCCGCTGTTCGTCGCCTCCGAGGAGACGATCGCAGACAACCCGGACCTCGTGCGGGCGTTCGTCGAGGCCACGGCGCGCGGCTACGAGGCGGCCATCGCCGATCCGACCGCCGCAGCGGACGCCCTGCTGGCGGCGGCTCCCGAACTCGACGAGGCGCTCGTGCGGCTGTCGACGGAGTACCACGCACCGAAGTTCGTCGGTGAGGCCGGCTGGGGCACCCAGGACCCGGAAGTCTGGTCCGCCTTCGCGGAGTTCCTCCAGGGTGCCGGGCTGCTGGACAGCGGTGTCGACACGGAGGCCGCGTTCACCAACGAGTTCATCCCGTAGCCGCGAGGCGTCCGATGACCGACCCGGCGATCCTCGTAGACGGCGTCACCCTCACCTTCGGTGGGGGGACGCCGGTCCGCGCGCTCGAAGGGGTCGACCTGCGGGTGGAGCCGGGGCAGTTCGTGAGCCTCGTCGGGCCCAGCGGATGCGGGAAGAGCACGCTGCTCCGCATCCTCGCGGGGCTGTCCCGGCCGGAGCGCGGCGGCGCGCGCATCCACGGCGAGGACGTCGTCGGGAAGCCCGGTCGCGCGGCGTTCATGCCGCAGCGTGACCTGCTGTTGCCGTGGCGGCGGACAGTCTCCAACGCGTCGCTGGGTGCGGAGCTGGCGGGCGTCCCCACCGCCGAGGTGCGAGCACAGGCACGCGATCTGCTGCCGCTCTTCGGCCTCGAGGGGTTCGAGCGCGCCTGGCCGTCGCAGTTGTCCGGGGGGATGCGGCAGCGGCTCGCGCTGCTGCGGACCTTCCTGGTGCCTCGGGACGTGATGTTGCTGGACGAGCCGTTCGGGGCGCTGGACGCGATCACTCGGCGCGAGATGCAGCAATGGCTGCAGTCGGTGTGGAGTCAGCCCGGCGGGCGACTCGGCGAGCGCCGCGCTGTCCTCCTGGTCACGCACGACGTGGAAGAGGCGCTGGTGCTCTCTGACGTGGTGTTCGTGATGTCGCCGCGTCCCGGACGCATCGTGCGGCGGTTAGACGTGGACCTCGCCCGCCCGCGGACGACGGCGGACACCACGAGTGCCGCGTTCGCCGTCCTGAAGGCGGAGTTACTGGCGGCCCTGGAAGTCGAGGCGTCCGCAGGTATTGCTACGCCGCCAGCTTGAGCCGGTCGATCATCGACCGCAGCTGGTCCAGGTCGCAGCGGGCCGTCGCCTGCGCGCGCGTGAGGATCGCGTCGACATCCTCGAGCGGAGCGCCGGCACGGAGTGCGCCGCGTGCCGCCTCGATGAGCAGGCCGATCGCGACCAGGTCCTGGAGGACGCCGTCGCGCAGTTCGTCGCCGAGGTAGCCGTCGGTCGGTGACATTGGTGATCCCCCAGTAGCCTGGGAGCCGATCCCGTTTCCCTACCCAGTAGAACGCCGCAGCTTCGGGGATGACGCATCCAGCGGGTCAGGGTTCACCCTGATCTTTCCTCGATTCTTATGTCATACCTGATTTCTCTATCAGAAATCGCACCGAGAAACGAAATTCGGGTAGTGTCCCGGCACTCGGTGACAGCGAGGTCCAATGCGGACGCATGCGCTGCGACACCGGTGGAGGCATCGGCGGGGCAGCGTCGTGGAGCATTCGATGCTGACGTTGCCGGGCGACTACTGGGGACTGGTGCACGCACTGGCCCCGCACGTGCGAGACGCGGACGCGGGCCTGCTGACGGCGACGCAGGACGAGGACCCTGAGGTCCTCTGGGCCGCCCTCGACGAGGCGTGCCGGCAGGTGGGCAAGCCGGTACGTCAGGGATGGATCGGGCATGACCGCGCGGCGCTCGCGTGGGTCTTCGAGGGCGACCGGCGGATCCAGCGGTCGCCGTGGCTGGCGGTGGTGGGGGTAGAGGCGCCCGGCGCGTGACCTGCCGCAGCGCCCCGAGGGTCTAGGCGCCGACGCGCTTCCAGAGCAGCGCCATGCGGGTGTCGTCTTCCCAGGAGGAACGCACCTTCACACCCGTCTCCTTGGAGGCCTGACGAAGCAGCCGCTTCATCGCCGCCGGATCGTCGCCCTTGTCGAGTTCGATACGGCCCGCCTGCGCGACACGGATCGCGTCCACGAAGGGCCGCCGCTTGAGAGCGTTCGAGCGGCCACGGCCAAGAACCACCTGGTTGGGGTCGAGCTTCTGGAACTTTGGCATCAACTGATCTCTCTAAACCGACCGGCGTCCATCGATCCTATCAGTGCGCACCCACGGAAGCCTGTGGTGCAGTGTGCCAGATTCCGCGACAGACATTTCGTTTCCGTACCAATCCCATCAACGTCACTCGTATCTCAAGGCATGATGCACGGAGCGTGACGCGATAACCACACCGCTCCCCGGCGCAGCCACCTCCGTGTTAGGCGTCGATTCCGCGAGAGGCAACTCGGTACCGCAGGTACACCTCGCCGGTCTCGTGGTTCGGGAATGCGGAGACGAGCTCGAGTCGCCACGTCGCCTCGAAGGAGGCCGGACGGTCGGCCCGCACCGGTGTGAGCACGCCGTCCCCGCCCACCACACGTGGCGCGACGGTCAGGAAGCACTCGTCGACGAGTCCCGCATCGAACAGCGCGCCGTTCGTCGTCGCGCCGCCCTCGCAGAGGAGGGACCGGACGCCATAGCGCTGACGGAGGAGGCGCAGCAGCTCGACGGCCGCCTCGGCACTCGGGATCACCTCGACAGTCCTCCCTGACGAGCGCAAGCGGTCGAGGTTCGCAGCCGGGGTCTGGTCCGTCGCCACGACGATCGCCTCGAAGTCCGGTGAGGTGAAGAACGCGTCGTCGAGCGGGAGGTCACCGCTGCTCGTCAGGACGACGCCGAGGGGCGCCGGCGGCATCCCTCGGGCTTCGCGCATCGCGACGAGCGAGGGGTCGTCCACGGTGGGACTGGAGCCGCTCGCGCGGAGGGTGGTAGCCCCGTTCAGGACGGCGTCCACGTTGGAGCGCAGCGCGCGCATCAGGCGCTGATCCGCCGGGGAGCCCAGCCCCCGCTCCGATCCCTCGATCGTGATCTTGCCATCAGCGGAGGTCACCATGTTCACCAGCACGTACGGCCGGTCGTGCGGCGGGTCGGGAAGTGTGGGAGCTGCGTAGTCAGGAAGCGTGGCGGAAACGTCGTCCATTGCTTGAGCGTACCCATGTGGCCGTATCCGACGCGTTGTGATCTGCGTCGCATTAGATCGCGAACCTCTCTACGGTTTCTGACGATCTTGCCGATACTCACCGTACATCAGTCACCTCGCCACCTCCGCGCCGGCTGACCGCGCGGGATCCTGCTCGAACGGACCAGCCGTCCATGACCCTGCCGCTCCCTCCCGAACTCCCGCTGCTGCCTGCCCCGCGCGAGCGCGCCATGCTGGTGCTGATGAACCCGGACGCCAGTCTGGAGGCGTACCTCTCCGTGGTGGAGGGCGATCCGGCGCTGACGGCGGCCGTCCTGCGCGCGTCCAACTCCGCGATCTCGTGGCCCGTCCGCGAGATCCGCAACGCCGCCGAGGGCGTCGTGCGCCTCGGCACGGCCGCCGTCCGGCACCTGATCACGGCCACGCTCGTGCGCTCCCAGTTCCACTCGATCGAGGCAGCGGGCATCGACGCGGACGAACTGTGGCGGCACGTGCTGGGCTGCGCACTGATCAGCGAGGCGCAGGCGCAGACGGAGAGCGCGGCGCGCGAGGCGTTCACAGTGGGCCTGCTGCACGACCTCGGACGTCTCGCGATGGCCGCGCAGGCGCCGACCCGGTACCGGGAGGTCGTGAACGCGGCGCAGAACGGGATATCGGCGCGCGACTCGGAGCGGCTGCTCTTCGGGATCACCCACGCAGAGTTCGGCCAGCGCATCTGTGACCGCTGGCGGCTGCCGGCCGAGATGGGGATCGCCGTCGGCGGGCACCATGACCTCGAGATCCCGGACGACGAGGTGCCCGACGCGAGCCCGGACGACCCGGTGCGCCGGCTGGCCGTCGCGCGGTGGGTGGTACGCGGCATGGGCATCGGCGCCGGCGTCCACCAACCCGGACGCCGGCGCGCCGAGGCGGAGGAACACCCGATCCTCAGCCGGCTGGGGGGCCGGGCGGACCTGATGAACTCGATCCGCTGGTTCCGCGACTCGACCCAGGGCCACCAGCGATCGGCGGCGTAACAAACTGCGATCCCCGGCACGATCGTTAACTGAGGCCTAACCCCCGCCGCGTTCACTGGCTGTGAAGCAGTGAATGCGTCTGGATGGTGCCTGTGGCTGACGTGCTGGTCGTAGAAGACGATGCCGCGATCCGTGATGTCGTGGTCTACCAACTCTCGCGCGCCGGGCACCACGTCGATGCGGTGGCCGATGGCGTGGCGGGACTGGAGCGCTTCCGGAGCGCCCGGCCCGACCTGGTGATCCTGGACCTGATGCTGCCGAGGCTCGCCGGCCTCGACGTCCTCCGCATCGTCCGCGGCGAAGCCGCCGTCCCGGTCATCGTGATCAGCGCGCGAGACACCGAGGCCGACAAGATCACGGGCTTCGACCTCGGCGCGGACGACTACCTGACGAAGCCGTTCTCCGTCCGTGAACTGCTCGCGCGGGTGCAGGTCGCCCTCCGTCGGATCGGGCCGGCGTCCCCGTCCGTCGCGACGCCCGCCGCGCGCACCGAAGGGGACATCGAGGTGGACGTCGAACGCCACGAGGTGCGGAAGCGCGACGAGGTGGTCCAGCTCGCGCCGAAGGAGTTCGAGCTCCTCGCCTACCTCGTGCGGCACCCGAACCAGGTCTGCACGCGCGACCAGATCCTGGAGTCGGTATGGGGATACACCTACGAGGGCGAGACCCGGACCGTGGATGTGCACGTGCACTGGCTGCGGCAGAAGCTCGAAGACAACCCGGCGCGGCCGCGACATCTGCTGACCGTGCGGCACTACGGGTACAAGTACTCACCGACACCCGCCCGCTGACATCTGAGACTGCGTCCCACGCCTCGCTCGACCCGTCGCACCTGACGCGTGGTGGATGACCCCGATGGTTCGCCGTGATACAACCCCGGCGAAGGACGGGACGTCCCATGACCGTACCGAGCGACCCTGGCCTGTCCGTTGAGGAGAACCGCGCGAACGTCGAACAGGCGGTACTGCGCCTGTTCCTCCGGAAGGGCGAGCTGGAATGGGATGACGAGCACCCGCTGTTCGACAGCGGCCTCACGATCCCCCAGATGAAGGTCCTCTTCACGGCGGCGCGCCCCGGTGGCGCCCGTCCCGGCCTGATTGCCGAACGCACACGCATGGCCCCACCGAACGTCACGACGGTGCTCGACCGCCTGTCCGACCGCGGGCTCCTCTACCGCGCACCCGACCCGGACGACGGCCGGGCGACGATCGTGCTGCTCACCGAGGAGGGCAAACGCCTGGTGCGCGCGGTCGCGGCGGCGAGCAACGAGCGGCAGCGGAGCGCCCTCGCCCAGCTCACGCCGGAGGAACTCCAGCAGTTGCAGTCCGGACTGCAGGCGCTGGTGCGTGAGATGCGCGCGCGCATCAACGGATCGCGCGTGTAGCCGGCCGGCTCTCAGACGCTCAGGCCACCGGAACCCTTCCAGGGTCGCCAGCGTTCACCCAGACTTCATATCCCTCGCGGACGGCAAGGCACACCCCCTACAACCATCGCGTAAGGTGGAAGGTGCGCCGCGCGGGCAACCTTCGGAACGCGACGCGTGAGAGGTCTGCTCCATGGCGGTGGGGATGGGGACGACGACACCCCCGGAGACGCCTCCCGAAGGGCGATCCTCCTTTCAGCGCACGTTCGAGTCGCTGAAGGAGCGGGACTACGCCTGGTACTTCGCGGGGAACACCGCGTTCTTCATGGCGATGCAGATGAACATCGTCGTCCGCGGGTACCTCGCCTACGACCTCACGGACTCCGCCACCATGCTCGGCCTCGTCTCGTTCGCCTTCGCGATGCCGATGCTGTTCGTCGCGCCCATCGCGGGCGTCATCAGTGACCGGGTCAACAAACGCAACCTGATGATGTGGGCCCAGAGCGGCACCGGCGCGGTGAACCTGGTCATGGCGATCCTGGTGATCACCGGGCTGGTCGAGTTCTGGCATCTGATCATGGCAGCGCTCTTCACCGGCTGCATCATGTCCCTGGTCATGCCGGCGCGACAGGCGGTGATCCCGCAGCTCGTGCCACAGCACCTGCTCATGAACGCCATCTCCCTGCAGATGGGCGGGATGAACCTGACGCGCATCCTGGGCCCCACGCTCGCCGGGGTGCTCATCGCCCCGATCGGCGTGGGCGGCGTCTACGTGGTGACGGTCTTCCTGTTCGGCGTCGGGGTGGCCTCGATCATCCCGCTCCCGCGCCACGGGATGGTCTCGCGCCGGACGAGCGAAGTGCCCACCGCGTTCCTCGCGGACCTGGTGGAGGGCTTCCGGTACATCGGCGGCGACCCGCTGTTCCGGCTGCTCATCACCGCTGCACTGGTCATGCCGCTGTTCATGTTCCCCGTACAGCAGATCCTGCCGGTCTTCGCGGACGACGTCTTCGGAACGCTGTTCGCCAGCGACGGGCTGGAACTGGGCATCCTGATGGGCTCCACGGGGGTAGGCGGCCTGGTCGGCGCCATCGTCGCGACGAACCTGTCCGAGGTGCCGAAGAAAGGCCCGCTGATGGGCCTCGGGGCGCTCGCGATGGCGGGCTGCTTCGCCGTCTTCGCGTCCACCTCGCTGTGGCTGCCGGTGGTGGCGGCCTTCTGGGCCGGCGTCGGGATGCTCATCCTGGGCAACATCGGCGCGATGATCTTCCAAGTCACCAACAACACGATCATCCAGGCGAACGTACCGGACGAGTACCGCGGCCGCGTCATGTCCGTGCTGATGATGTCGTTCGGCACGATGCCGCTGGGCGTCATCCCGGTCTCGATCGCCGCCGACATCTGGGGCGCCCCCAAGGCGATCGTCGGCTCGCAGATCATCGCGATCATCGTCGTGGTACTGATCTTCGGGATCAGCAAACGCCTGCGTCAGCTGGAGTTCAGCAACCTGGACCGCGTGGAACTCTCGCCCGCGCAGGCGGCGTCACTGGTGGCGGAGGGCAAACTGTCGCCCGAGGAGGCGGCGCGCCTCAGCGGACAGAGTGTCGCGCCGGCAGCGCACCCGCCGACGCCTGCCCAGGGCGACCGCGGCCAGGCCGCCGGCTAGGGCTTCTTCTTCCGTAGCTTGGCTCGCGCCTCGTCGAGGATCATCGCGAGGATGAGGCCGAACATCCCGCCGACCAGCGGGACGACGACGATCGCGGCCACGCCACCGCCCGAAAAGAGGCCGTAGGCGAGGCCCAGGAGCATGCCGCCGATCCACATGCGGCCCATCATCGTGTTCATCCGCCGACCTCCGCGTTCCCCGCGTCGCTGCGAGCGTACTCGCGCGCGCTTCGCTGCGCCTGTGCCTACCTCGAGCGAGGGTCGAGGGCGACACGCAGGCCCTCGCCACAGAACTGGAACGCGAGGAAGAGCACGGCGAGCACGGTGATCGGGACGGCCAGCGCCGTCCACTGCACGGTGACGAACGCGAAGTGGTCCGCGATCAGCACACCGAGGCTTGGCGTCGGCGCCGCGACACCGATGCCGATGAACGACACCGTGGCCTCCGCGAAGATCGCGCGCGGCACGAGGAACGTGGCCTCCACGATCATCGGAGCGGCGGCGCCGGGTAGCCAGTGTCGCGACACGAGCCGCCAGCGGGTGGCGCCGAGCGACTCCGCGGCGGTGGAGAACTCCATGCCGCGGAGCACCATGACCTGCGCCCGCACCAGGCGCGCCATCGTCGGCCAGGCGGTGATCGAGATCGCGAAGAAGAGGACGAGCACGCTCGCGGAGACGCCCGCGATCGACTTGCGCCCGAACACCTCGTCACCCAGCGCCGCCTTCAGCAGGATGACCAGGAGCAGGTCCGGGAAGGCGTAGGCGACATCCGTGACGCGCATTAAGAGGCCGTCCACCCACGACGGCCCCGAGGCGGCGGCCGCCCCCACGGCGACGCCGAGTACCGTCACGACGACCACGGCGAAGAGCGCCGCGGACAGCGAGACCCGCAGTCCATACACGGTGCGGCTGAAGATGTCCCGCGCGAGCTGGTCTGTGCCGAGCCAGTGCTCGGCACTGGGGCCTGCGAACTTGCCGGTATCGCGAGGCGCGAGCGGGTCGAGGGGGACCTCCGCGGGGGTCACCAGGTACTGGGTCGCGGGATCGTGGGTCGCCACCACGTCCGCGCCGAGCGCGATCCCACCGAGGACCAGCAGGACGACCGCGGAGACCATCGCGGCGGGGTGCCGTCGGAAGCGACGCCAGACGCCGCGCCAGCGGCCCCGTCGAGGCGCACCGGCCCACAATTCGAACGTGCGGTCCCATCCCGTCATCGTCGCGCGTCCAAGCGCGGATCGACGAGCGGATAGAGGAGGTCCACGGCGAGGTTCGCGACCATGATCACGGAGGCGTAAAGCAGCGTGGTGCCCATGATCATGCCGTAGTCGCGCTGCCGGACGGAGTCGATGAACGCAGACCCGACGCCGGGCAGCCCGAAGATCGACTCGATCACGATCGAACCGGTCACGAGCGCGGCGAAGATCGGGCCGAGGAGCGTGAGCACGGGGACGGCCGCGTTCCGGAGCGCGTGCCGCCAGACCACGGTGCGCTCCGTGAGTCCCTTCGCACGGGCGGTGCGGATGTAGTCCTCCTCCAGCACCTCCAGCAGCGCACTACGCGTGAGACGCGTAAGGATCGCCATCGATGGTGCGCCGAGGGCGATGGCCGGCAGGATGCCGCGCGGCAGCGAGGCGAGCGAGTCGCCGAAGCCCTTGCCGAGCCGGACGTCCACCCAGCCCAGTCCCACCGCGAACACCAGCAGCATCATGAACGCGACGACGAAGTGCGGGACGGCAGCCAGGACGGTGCTGCTCACGAGGTTGGCGATGTCCCAGAACGAGCCGCGTCGTACCGCAGCCAGCACGCCGAAGGGCACGCCGACGCCGACCACGAACATGAACGCCATGACGCCGAGGAGGAAGGACGGGACGACCTTGTCCGCGAGCAGCGCGGAGACCGGCTGCCCCGGCTGCGCGAACGACAACCCGAGGTCGCCCTGCGCAAGGTTCCAGACGAGCGAGGCGAACTGTTCGATCAGCGGGTCGCGCAGACCGTAGTACGACTCGAGCGCCCGCACGGACTCGGGCGCGAGCCGTGCGTCGGAGCGCGCCTCGAACGGCCCGCCGGGGACAGCGTGCATCAGGAGGAACGTGACGAGGCAGATCAACAGCAGCGTGACCGCCGTCGCGATCACGCGACGCGCGAGGTAGATCACCATCTGATCACCAGCGGTCCGAGCGCCATCGGCCTGATCACCATTGGTCTGATCCACCAGCGGTCCGCCGCCGGACGACCTACGACCATGCGCCAGACCCCGTCACCTGAGACGCATGGCGGATGCCGGCCGGGCAATCCTGGTGGCATGCTCCCAACCCCGGTATCCACGGTAGGTCAGGAGCCGCTCAGGGGCGTCCGGAGATCGAGATCTCCTCGAAGAACAGGTCTCCCGGGGTAGCGCCCTCGCGCGGGGACGGCACCAGGCCGGAGACCCATGGCTTCACCAGCGCGCCGCGGATCGGGTAACTGAGCGGGACGACGCCCGCCTCATCCACGAGGAGGCGGTGGGCCTCCAGGTAGAGGTCCACTCGGGCGTCGAAGTCCACCTCGGAGGCCGCGCGGTCGATGAGGTCGTCGAAGGTGCTGTTCGAGTACTTCGCGAAGTTCAGCGGCGAGGCAGCGGTGAACGGCGGCAGCCAGTTCTGCGGGTCGGGGTAGTCTGCGCCCCAGCCGCCGATCGAGATCTGGAAGTCGCCCGCGGTGTAGGCCTGGACGAATGCCGCCGTCTCGCGCACATCCAGGTTCACGGTGACGCCGAGGTTGGTCTGCCACTGTGCCTGCAACCACTCGGCGGTCAGTACCGCGCTGGAGGCCTCCGGCACCAGCAGCGTCACCTGGACGCCCTCCGCTCCGGCGTCCGCGAGGAGCGCGCGGGCATCGTCGATGGCGTCCTGGTACTGGAGGCCGATCTCCGGCTCGTGGCCGGGCATGCCGGGGGGAATCCAGGAGTAGGCGGGGAGGGCACTGCCCTCGAGGACCGCGTTCGCGTACTGCTCGCGGTCGATCGCGCCGGCAAACGCCTGCCGGACGCGTGCGTCGGCGAACAGCGGATCGGCCGCGCTGAGGTAGACGGCGTTCGTCCGTAGCGCCGGGTAGCCGAGGAACTCGGCGTGAAGCGCCTCGTTCCCGCGGACCTGCACCAGCTCCGCCGGACCGAGGTTCACGACATCCAGCTCGTCGTTCTGGTACGCGAGGAAGGCGACGGAAGTGTCGTCGATCATGTCGAACTCGATGCCGTCCAGCGTGACGTCGCCGCCGTGCCAGTGCTCGTTGCGCCCGAGGCGCAGCCGCTCGCCGTGGTCCCACGCCTCCAGCGTGAAGGGGCCGTTGCCGATGAGCGTGCCGGGTTCCGTCCAGCGGTCACCGCCGGCGTCCACGACGTCCTGCCGGATGGGGTAGAGCGGCCACAGCGACGCCAGCAGGAGGAACTCCGGGCTGCGCCGGTTCAGGTGGAAGACCAAGGTCCGGTCGTCCGGCGCCTCGACGCGCAGGCCCGCCACGACGGCCTCTTCGAGGGCGGTGACGTCCTCGACCTTCGCCGCGAGCGCTTCCTGGACGGCGATGTTCGCGTCGCCATCCGGGCCGTCGGCCGCGATCACGCGATAGAAGTCGGCGTAGGCGTTCCCGCTGCCCGGCATGAACAGCCGTCGGGCGCCATCCACGAAGGACTGGGCGACCAGCGGCGTGCCGTCGCTCCAGGTGAGGCCCTCGCGGAGGGTGAACGTGTAGGTCAGGCCATCCTCGGAGATGCCGCCGTTCTCGAGCGTCGGGACCTCGGCGGCGCAGTCCGCCACCAGCTCGTCCTGGGCGTCGAGGCGAAGCAGTCCCGAGTAGAGGTTGCGGACGACGGTGAGCGACACCTGGTCGCTGGCGCGCTGCGGATCGAGGGTGCTGGGCTCCGAGGTGAGGTTCGTCCGCAGCACCTGCTCGACGTCGGGCGTCGCCGCCGTTGCGCCGGCAGCGGTGCCGGTGGCGCCAGCCACGGTCGCGGTCGGGGTGCCGTCAGAGTCGCCGTCGCAGGCGATGAGGAGGAAGGCAGCCAGGAACGCGAGCGCGAACCACATGCGGACCGAGGCGCGCTTCACGCGCGGACGCTGCCTACTCGCCACCCCAGACTCCTCGCCACCCGTGCAGCCCCTCATCGAAGACGCACCGACAAACCGACCGGCTGGTTGATGGTATGAGGTTCGCCCGACGTTCGTGTGTACGCTGGCATCCACCTCCCAATCGTCGGCCAGTGACCGCGGAACATGAGGGGGGGCGCGACGGGCCGCCTAGGGTGCCCCGTAGTCCACGATCGACTCCTGGACGTACCGCTCCGCCACGCCCCGAGGCTCCCAGCCAAGGGTGGTGACGGCGTGTCCTTCGAGTTCCTTGTAGGTGCGGAAGAAGTGCTCGACCTCGCGGAGGAAGTGGGAGGGGACGTGCGCCACCTCCGCGACCTCGTGGTAGCGGGGGTCGGCGACCGGTACGACCAGCACCTTCTCGTCGTCGCCCTTCTCGTCGCGCATGCGGAGCATGCCGACCGGGCGCACCTCGATGAGGGCGCCCGTGAACGACTCGAACGAGCCCCAGATGAGGACATCGACGGGGTCGCCGTCGCCGGCGCGGGTGGAGGGGACGAAGCCGTAGTGGCCGGGGTAGTGCACGGCGGAGTAGAGGACGCGGTCCAGCCGGAACAGTCCGGCCACGTGGTCGTACTCGTACTTGGACTGGCCTCCGCGTGCGATCTCCACGATGGCGTTGAGTCGCCGCGGCGGGTCGCTTCCGACGGGTAGGCGGTAGAGATCAGACACAGGCCCTCGATCAGTGCGGGCCGGCGACCGCCGGCCTCCAGTATCGATAGTGAGACTCCGCGCCCGCGAGCGCGAGCAGGTTGGGGCGCTATCGCGTGGGAAGGTGCTGCGCGCGGACGGCGGAACGGCGACGGTGCACGTCGAGCGCGGCGAGGACGGCGGCCGCGGCCAGCCGGGCCTCGCCGATGGCGGAAGGGAACCGTCCGAGGACGATCCCGGCGGTCTGCGCAGACTGCTGGTCGACGCCCTCGGGAAGGGTCGCGAGCGTGTCCAGGGCGTCCCGCAGCCGCCGGGCGGCATCGTGCCCGACCGGGTTGCCTGCCTCGTTCAGTGCCTCAAGCGCCGGCAGCTCTCGAGCCGCCAGCACCGTCTCCTGGACGATCTCGCGGGCGGCGGTGAGGACGGCGCGGTAATGCGACCGGTACGCGCGGTTGTACCGGTCACGCCAGTCCAGGGCGAGCGCGGCGGCGCGGTCATAGTCGGACGGGAACGTGAAGTACGCGATGGCGGGCAGCCGCGCGAGCAGCGCCACCCGCTCCTGTGCGAGCGACAGGTGGTCAGTCACCTCGGAGGCGATCTCGGCTGCCTCGAGGAAGTCGACGAGCTGAAGGACGCCGCGCCCGCCGTCGTCGCGGATGCGGGCTCGGAGGATCTCCTGTGCGAGGTCGTCCGGCGTCCGCCACATGAGGCGGAGGAGGCGGTTCGCACCGTCGTCGCTTTCGCGGCTGACGCGGCCCAGCGCACCCGAGCGGTCCATGAGGAACCCCATCAGGGACTCGCGGGTACCGGGACCGGGCTCACAGGCGGGGTGGGGCGGGCAGAGCGCCTGGTATCCGGCGCTCAGGTACGCCTCCGGCGGCGGGCCGGGCGGGCGGAAGGAGTCGCACCGGGACCAGGCGGCTTGCGCCGCTTCCACGACCACGCGCGGCTCTTCCTCCGCAGCCCAGGGGAGCAGCGAGAGCCAGACCGGCCAGGTGAGGCGATCGCGCCCCGGCATGTCCCTCAGAAAGGCGATGCGGATGTCTGCAACCTCGGGATCGAGGGGTTGCAGGAGTCCTTCGTCCCAGCGGTCACGACGGATCACCTCGGCCGCGAACCAGGTCTCCGCCGGGTCGCGAAAGAAGGCGACTTCCGTCGCGGGCATCGGCTGAGCACTGGCTTTCATTGAGACCGTTCCGATTCGGCTGGGGACCTTCGGACGTGTCGACGCGGCACGCCCCCTCAGGGGGCGGCTGCCGTGTGCTCCACGAAGGCTGCGGCGCGATCCAGGACTGTCTCCAGTCCACCCTGCTCCGCCAGCAGGCGGTCCAGGGCCTCTTGCATGGGGTCCGCGACGAGGGACGACCGAGGGCGCACCGCGAGGTCGTCAGGGCTCATGACCGCCATGGTGGCGGCGAACGGCGAGGTCGCCGCGCCCGCACGAGACGGGCAACCGGGAGCCGCATCCACGCCGTCTGTAATGCCGGCCGCCGCGGCGAACGACCGCGCGCGGGCGACGAGACGGGCGAGGGGCGCATCAGCAGCGACGGCGGCAGGCGCGTCCGCGTGGTGGGCGATGGCCGCGGTCAGTTCGACCGGGAAGCACCAGCGCCGTGCGAGCGCCTGTCCCACCTCGGCGTCGGTGAACCCGAGGAGGGCGCGCTGGGCCTCGTGGATGCTGACGTGGTGGTCGCGGGCGTGCTCGCACGCTCGCAGGAAGTCGCGGGGACGGGCCTGGTCGAGCGCCAGCCGGCCGACGTTGTGCAGGACGCCCGCGGTGAACGCTTCCTCCTGGTGGACGCCCTCCGCGCGCGCGGCGAGCTCCGCGAGGAGCCCGACGGTCACGGCGTGACGCCAGAACGCGGACGCCTCGATCCCTTCGTACGCGGGCATCGAGCGCATCACGCTGGTGGCGATGAGGGTGGAGCGGATGTGACGGAACCCCAGCAGGACGACCGCATCACGGATCGTCGTGATGCGTCGGGGGAAGCCGTAGTAGGCGGAGTTTGCGACGCGCAGGACCCTCGCGGTGAGGGCTGGGTCTGAGGAGATCGCCTGAGCCAACTCATGCGCGGAGAAGGTTTCCCCTTCCGCGAGCTGCAGCACCTGGGCGGCAATGGGCGGCAGCGGCTGGAGATCGGCGATCTCCTCGACCAGCACATCGATTTCGATCACGCCCGTTGCCGGACGTGTACCGAGCACCGATCTATCGGATGTAGGCATTCGAAGTGGCAGAGATGGCGCCACTAGCGATTCTCCGAGGAACGCCCGGCGCGCCGACGCGTCGAGCAATTCCATGAGTCCTACCAGGGCCAGATCACGCCGGCCGAGGCCGAGGCGGACGTGGCGACGAAGAAGGCGGCGGTCAAGGCGGTAGCGGTAGCGGTGCTGATAATGCGGCGCATGATGTAACTCCCCTTGAGTCGCGACTCACGCGACTTGCTGACGACAAGGAGAAATTACGGGGGGTGTTCTTACCAACCTCTGACCACTTTGTGACCGCGCGCACGATGATGATCAGGTTTAGTCAGATTCGTGCCGTGTCCGCAGGCAATCGCGATTAAATTGCAAGTGCACGGTCTGTCCACCAGCCCTCAACAACCGCGCACCGCGGCTCTGGGCATCAGAGGGTGTCGTCGAGCGCGTCCCCTGAAAGCACCCGCTGGTACAGCGCCTTCACCCGCGGCGACGGCTCGGAGTCCATCTCGTTTCGCAGGGCGTCGTGCAGTCGCCGGTACGCCCGCGTCGCCAGGTCGAGGTTGCCGCGCCGGACATGGGCCTCCATGAGCCGGTAGGCCGCATCTTCGTTCAGCGGATCCATCGCGATCACGGATTCGGCCATGCGGACCGCCTCGGCGGCGTCGCCACGCCTGAGGGCCGCCGACGCGAGCGCGAGTACGGACGAGAGGTACATCTCCTCGTAGCGCCGGCGGACCTGCTCGGCCCAGGAGGAGTCGAACGATGAGGCGAAGGGGCCGCGATAGAGGCTGGCGACGCGGCTGAGGCCTTCCGCCCACGCCTCGCTGCCAGGTTCCGCATCGTCACTCGCACGGGCCGCTTGCTCGAACTCGGCAGCGTCGTACGAGACATCGAACTCGGGGTTCACGGTGTAGCCACCACCCGACTGCACGACCACCTGGGGGTGGATCGCCTTGCGAAGGCGGTAGAGCGTGGTGTGGAACGCGCTGTTGATCTGCTTCGGCCCGGCGTCCGGCCAGAGTTCGAGGGCGATCTCCTCTTTCCGCATCGGACGGCCGCGGTCCAGCAGGTAGAAGAACATCTCCTTGGAGCGCTCGCTGCGCCACTCGATGTCCTCGATCACCCGGCCGTCCACCTCGACCCGCGCTCCGCCGAACGCCTCCGCGCGGATGCGGAACGCGGAGGGGAGGTCGGTGGAGACCTCCTCGGCATCGCCGTCGCGGGCCGTGCCACGGACACGCGCGCTGATCGTGCGGTAGTAGTCCGCGACGCCCTGACGTTCGCCGGCGTATTCGAGGAGGTCAGACATCTGCCGCGCCTCGACGAGCAAGAACTGGTCGTACCCCAGCTGCTGCGTGAGGCCCTGCACCTGCGCCAGGCATTCGTTCGCCTGGGGCCGTTTCTTCGTGGCGAGATACGCCCCCGCGAGGAGAAACGCGGCGGTGGTCTGCTCCCGGACGGCCCCGGACTCCTCGGCGCCGCGGACGGCCTCCTCCAGCACGGGCACGGCCTGGTCGGCGAGCCCCTCGGAGAGCAGCGTCGCGCCGATGCCGGTGCGAAACCGCATCTCCTCAAACTGCGCTTCCACCTGCTGGGCCGAGCGAAGGCCATGGTCGAGGAGGGCGCGGGCCCGGGTGTGCTCGCCGCGCTCGCGGTAACACATCGCCAGGCCGTAGGTGGCCTCCATGATCAGGCCGGGGTCGTCGATCTCCTGGGCCTCGTGGATCGCCACGGTGTAGAGCGTGATCGCATTATCGAGGCGGCCGAGGTCGCGCTCGACCGTCGCAAGGCCTTCCTTGCCCCACGCCTCGTGCCGGTGGGATCCGATCTGGCTGGCCCGCTGGATGACGGTGTCGAAGGTGTCGCGGGCGGTGTCCAGCTCGCCGAGCATGTGCTGGACGTTCGCCATGTTGTTCATCGTGGTGATCTGCGCCTGCGGGTCTGCCAGTTGCCGCCACGAACGCTGCGCGTGCGTGTACTCGGTCATCGCGGGGGCCAGCAGGCCACGCATGTAGAGCGCGGTGCCGAGGCAGTCGCGGCACTCCGCCGCGCGGTGGTAGTCCTTCAGGCGGTCGAAGGAGGAGGCTGCCATCTCGAACCGGACCTGTGCGGCCTCGAACTGGCCGGCGCGCGCGATGGTGACGCCCTCCTCGAGGTCGATCTCCGCGAGGACGGGGTGCTCCTCCGGCAGCGCTTCCAGCGCCGCCTGCCGCGCGCGGCGGTACGCATCGATCGCGTCGCCGATGCGCCCGAGGTCGCGGAACGCCACGCCGCGATAGAGGTCGACGCGGACGCGCTCCTCGGCATCGAGGGGCTGCTCCTCGACGCGGTCGAGGCGAGTGAGGGAGTCCTGCCGCTGCCCGAACTTCGCGGCAAGGCGGGCGCGGGTGAGGGCGAGTCCGGCCTCCTGATCGAGCACCTCTCCCGGCAGCCGGTCGATCCAGCCGGCCAGCGTCTGCCACTCACCGCGCTGATAGAGGCGTTCACGGGCGTCGTAGAGCTCGCGCACCACCTCGCCCCAGTCGCCGGCCGCGATCGAGAGGTCCATGGCGGTAGAGAGCATCCCGCGACGGGCGCAGATGGCGGCGGCCTGCCGACGCAGCTCCTGCAACCGGCCGCCTTCCTCGCGTTCCATGCGGGCGAGGAGGTGCTCCCGGATCAGGGCGTGGACGCGGTACCACTCGCCGCCGCCGCCCTCGGTCTCGCCCTCGGCGAGGCGGGCGAGGAAGCGGTTGTTCTGCTCGAGCTCGCGGAGGATCGCGGCGGCCTGCGGGTTGCGGCTCAGGGACTCGGCGAACTCGCGGTCGAAGGTCGGCAGGACGGAGCAGGCCATCAGCAGCTCGTGCTGCCTCGGGTTCAGGCGGTCCAGGACTTCCTGGTCGATGAACTGGCCGAAGATGAACTCGACCTCGGCGGGGACCGGGGCGGCCTCGTCGCGGGCCACGTGGTCCGCCATGATCGCGAGGGCTGCAGCCCAGCCGTCCGCCCGCTGGATCAGGCGGCCCCGGAGCTCGATGTCCCCGACCGCCGAGGCGTCGAGGAACGACGCGGCCTCCTCAGGCGTGAAGACAAGGTCGCGGACGCTCAGACTCGCCACCCGGCGCTGGGCGGTGAGCCGCGCGAGCGACCCGAGCGCGGGCCACGTCCGCGAGAGCAGCAGCAGGCGCATGTTCATGGGGATGGCGCGCACCAGCGCGTCCACCACGCGCATCGCGTCCGGTGACTCGTCCAGGACGTGCAGGTCGTCCAGCGCAAGGACGAAGAGGTCATCGACCTCGGACGACACGGAGGAGGCCACCTCCGCGATCACGGCGGCGGCGCCGGCCGGCTGAGCGCCGGCCTCCAGGCGCTCGGCGACCTCGGACAGTGCGTCCGGGTAGACGCGACGGATGGCGCCGACGATGTTGCCGATGAGCGCGAGCGGGTCCGTGTCCTGGCGATCGAGCGAGAGCCAGGCGAGCGGGATCTGGGAGTTCTCGCACCAGTCCACGGCCAGCGTGGACTTGCCGTACCCCGCAGGCGCCGTCACCAGCGTGACGTCACACTCCAGGGCGTTCTCCAGCAGCCCGTGCAGCCGATCGCGGCGGACGGTGTCGCTACGCCGTCTCGGGGGCACCAGCTTCGGGATGAAGCGACGGCCGGCCCGGGCGCGGCGCGAAGGGAAATCTTCGATGGGATGCAGCGTCACACCGGTATTCTAGGCTCAGATGCGACCCGCGGCGTGAGAAAGCGAACCCTGAGATGTCCACCGGAATACCCGAAGGCTTCGCGACACCCACAGATGAGATCGCGTTCCTGCGCGAGTACGAGTCCGTCACGCTGCGAAAGCCGCAGATCGTGGCGGACAACGTGCTGACCGGCATCTTCCTGGCGGACAGCACCTACCGGACGGCGCTCGCCGCGCTCCTCCTCCAGGAGTCGGTGGAGGCCGTGCGCCGCCTGGCCGCCGTCTGGGGCGCCCTGGGCGACCGTCGCGAGCTGCCCGCGCGCCGGCTCCGCCGTCCGCTGCCGGACGCAGCCGCGGTGCGCACGATGGCCGAGGTGATCGGGATGACCGAGGAACCTCGGGCGGTGCTGTCGCACCTCGGCCTCGGCGAGGAGGCGATCGAGAGCGCGGAGGAGATGCTGTCGTTCGGTGGCCTCAGCTGGTTTGCGGAGGCCGTCCGCTGCGCCGAGTCCGGACCGCCCGACCTCACGGTCGTCCCGCCCGAGGAGCCCGGCGCTCCGTCGCTCCTCCGCTGGATCGGCACCGACCACGCCGGCCAGTCGGTGCGTGTCGACGTCGCGCTGGAGGACAGCC
>CAYPYF010000002.1:0-70026 GCA_964414675.1 uncultured Dehalococcoidaceae bacterium | reverse complement strand
GCCGACTTCG
Organism: uncultured Dehalococcoidaceae bacterium; assembly: GCA_964414675.1. Classification (GTDB taxonomy): domain Bacteria; phylum Chloroflexota; class Dehalococcoidia; order UBA2979; family UBA2979; genus W-Chloroflexi-9. Next base: position 70,016 of record CAYPYF010000002.1, on the reverse strand, counting down.
TGACGTGGGCGCGCGAGTTCCTCGGGAGTTATGTCGACGTACGGGCGGGCGCAGGCGGCTAACGCGAGAGCGCGGCGATCAGGATCCCGGTCGCGACGGAGACGTTGAGCGAGGTCACGGCCTCCGCTTGAGGGGTGACACAGCAGACCTCGTCGCAGGTGTCCAGCGTGAGGCGACGGAGGCCGGTCTCCTCGTTCCCGACGACGAGGAGCCACGGGCGGTCGACGGGTACTGCTGACACATCTCGCTCGGCATGCTCGGACGTGCCGAGGATCCACACCCCTGCCCGCTTCGCGGCCTCGAGGGACCGGCGCAGGTTGGTCTCGACCGCGAACGGGACGGCCTCCACTCCGCCACTCGCGACGTCGTAGACCACCGAGGTCAGCGAGGCGGTGCGTACATCCGTCATCACGATGCCGCGGACGCCGAAGAAGGCGGCGGTGCGGAAGATCGCGCCGACGTTATGGGGATCCTGGACCTGGTCCAGCGCGAGCCAGAGCCCACCGGTCTGTCTGCCATCGAACAGCTGATCCACGACGAGCGGCTCGCGCTCGTCGACGTAGGCCTCGGCGCCGGTGCGACCTCCGCCACCGGCGGGCCTCCGCGGGCCTCGGTGCTCGCGGTCATCCCGGGGGGGCGCGATGCGGACGGGCCGTCCGAGGCGGCGCGCCTCGGCGGCGACGCGGTCCCAGGCACCGTGGCCCTTCGCATCGGGCAGCCGGATCTCCACGACCGCGCCAGGGCGCGACTGCAGGGCGGCGAGGACGCTGTGCGGGTTGCGGAGGGTGAGCACGCTCGCACGTTAACCGGTCGCCGGACCGAGCGTTAGCATGGGTAGCGAGGCGCGCACTCGATGCGCCCCCGGGAAGGCAGTGGCCTCCGTTGATCAAGTAGCACCGGGCGTTCCGTGCTCCCCGCGACACTCCTCGGAGGGTCGTGTGCCCCGGTGCGGGTCATCCCCGCGCATTCCTCGACGCAGCAGCAAGCACTGACCGCCCCGCCGACGCCCCCGAACCCGGGAGCCTGTCTGCGTCCGTGTGCGAGTGATGTTGCAACTAAACCATGTCTCCAAGTCCTACGGGCCGCGGCAGGTGCTGCGTGGCGCCTCCTGCGTGGTGAACCGGGGCGAAGTCCTCGGTGTGATCGGGCCGAACGGCAGCGGCAAGAGCACGCTGCTGCGGATCGCCGCGGGCAACCTCGTGCCCGACGGCGGCACCGTCGAGGTACCCGCCGGCACTGAGGTCGCGTATCTCCGGCAGGCGGTCGATGCCCCCGCCGGCGCCACCGCCGGGGAGCGGTTCCCGGCGCTGTTCCCGGAGGCGGTGGCCGCTGCCCTCCAGTCGATCGGCTATCGGCTCGCGGGTGGGGACGACACACCGGAGCTCCTCCAGCGGTACGACGCGCTGGTGGCCGTCGCCGGACGCGGTGACGAGTCGCAGGCCACGCTCCGGGCGCTCGGCGTCGACTACGTCGAGGCGGGCGCGATCCTCGACCACCTCTCCGGTGGCGAGCAGGCCAAGCTCACGCTCGCGGAGGTGATGACCTCCGGAGCGGACGTGCTGCTGCTCGACGAACCGACGAACCACCTCGACCTGGCAGGCATCCGCTGGCTGGAGGAGCGCCTCGCGACGTTCGAAGGCGCCGTGCTGATCGTCTCGCACGACCGCGCCCTGCTCGACGAGGTCGCGGACGGGCTCCTTGTGCTGGGCGCCGGTGACGAACCGCCCGAGGTCTTCGCCGGCTCCTACACCGAGTGGATCGAGGAGCGCGAGCGGCGACGCGCCGAGCAGTGGGCTGCGTTCGGGCGGCAGCAGCGCGATGAGCGCCGGCTGAAGGATCACCTCGCGCAACTGGAGTCGCGCTCCCGGTACATCGAGAACAGCACCACGAACTTCGCGATCCGCAAGAAGGCGAAGAAGATCGCCCGCCGCTCGACCACGATGAAGCGGCGGCTGGAGCGCGAGGCGATCTCGGCCGAACGGGTCGAGCGCCCCTCGGAACGTCCGCACGGCATCGGCGTGGCGTTCGAGGGCGCTGAGCGGTCGGCCTCCCGGCTGGTCGAGATGGTGGGCGTCGAACTGGCGCCCGGCGGCGTCGCGGGTAGGGTACCCATCCTGCGCAGCGTCGACCTCGCCCTCGGACGTGGCGATCGGGTCGCCCTCGTCGGTGCGAACGGGAGTGGGAAGACCACCCTGCTCCGCGCGATCCTCGGAGACATCGCGCCGACGAGGGGGTCCGTGTCCGTCGCCGGGAGCGCGCGGATCGGGTACCTCGCGCAGGAGGACGCCCTCGAGCACCTGCTCGATGCGACGCCCGTCGAGGCGGTGCGGCGCGAGGCAGGCGTTTCGACGGCCGACGCCTCGAACTTCGTGCATCGCGTGCTGCTGGGGCACGAGCAGGCGGCGACGCCGCTCCGCCAGTTGTCCTACGGCGAGCGGCGGCGACTGGCGCTCTCGCTGCTGATGCTGAAGGGCGCGAACGTCCTGCTTCTGGACGAGCCGACGAACCACCTGGACCTGGAGTCGCGCGAGGCGGTAGAAGCCGCCCTCGACGGGTTCGAGGGCGCACTGCTGGCCGTGACGCACGACCGCTACCTGATCGCGTCGCTCGCCTCGACGGTGTGGTCCGTGGAGGACGGTCGGGTCGTGGAACGGGCGCCGGAGGAGGTAGTGTGAGGCGCGGCGCGGGCTCGACTCCAACGGCACACCTCTGTCACCATGGCGAGCGCAGTCACGAGGATGGAGCACGCATGGCGGACGACGTACCAACGCGAGACGAGCTGATCGCCGGTAACGAGCGCTGGCGATCCTCGTTCGCCTGGGGCGGACTCGATGTCCACCCGAAGCGCCATCTCGCCGTCCTCACGTGCATGGACTCGCGGTATGCGGCGCAGCCACCGCTGGGCATGGACCAGGGGAGCGCCCACGTCATCCGCAATGCCGGCGGACGCGTCACCGACGACGCCATCCGCTCCCTGGTGCTCTCGGCGCATGCGCTGGGGACCCGCGGGTGCGTCGTGATCCACCACACCAAGTGTGGCCTCTACGGTGCGACGAACGAGGGGCTCCGCGGGCAGGTCGCGGACGCCACGGGCGCGGACGCCTCCGGGATCGACTTCCTGCCGTTCTCAGACATCGAGGAGAGCGTGCGCGAGGATGTCCGTGCGCTGCGGGGGAACCCGCTGCTGCCGGCGGGCTACGCGGTGTACGGGTTCACGTACGACGTGGACACGGGGGCGCTGACGCCTGTCGAGGACTGACGGGGCGAATGCGGGCGGATGGGCGAGGCGCGACGGTCGCGAATCGCGGCCCGATGGGCCGTCCCCCACCCCAACCCTCCCCCTCGCGGGGGGAGGGACCGAGATCGAAACGGGGCGCCAGAGGCGCCCCGTTTCGATCTCGGTCCGGCGGAGCGGCTAGCGCTTCGTGATCTGGTCGACCTCGGCCATCTCCTCGGGGGTGAGGCGCCAGGCGGCGGCGGCGGCGTTCGCCTTCACCTGCTCCGGACGCGTGGCGCCGGCGATGACCGAGCCGACGAACTTCTGCGTGGCAAGCCATGAGAACGCCAGCTCGAGGAGCGTGTGGCCGCGCTGCGTGGCGAACTCGTCGAGGGCCTCGACGGTGTCGAAGTTGCGGTCGGTGAGCATGCGGTCGGCCATGGGGCCGGAGGCGAGGCGGGCGCCCTCGGGCGCGTCGGCGTTGCGCTGGTACTTGCCGGTGAGGAGGCCGCTGGCGAGCGGGAAGAACGGCAGGATGCCCAGCCCGAACTTCTCCGCAGCCGGGACGACTTCTGCCTCGATGCGGCGGTTCAGCAGGGAGTACTCGTTCTGCGCGGCGATGAAGGGCGCGTACCCCTTCGTCTCCGCGATCCAGTGGCTGTTGGCGATCTGCCAGCCGCTGTAGTTCGAGTTACCGAGGTACCGCACCTTCCCGGACGACACGAGGTCGTCCAGCGCACGGAGGGTCTCCTCTTCGGGCGTGTTCTCGTCCGGGCGGTGGACCTGGTAGAGGTCGATGTAGTCGGTCTCGAGGCGGCGGAGGGAGTCCTCCACGGCCTGCATGATCCAGCGACGCGAACCGCCCGAGGTCATCGGCCCCTCACCCATGGGGCTGGCGAACTTCGTCGCGATGACGGCGTCCTTGCGGTGCCCCTTCAGCGCCTTGCCGAGGAACTCCTCGGACGGACCACGGCCGCCGTAGACATCGGCGGTGTCGAAGAGGTTGATGCCCTGCTCCAGGCACTCGTTCACGACGGCAGCGGCGTCCTGCGGGTCCTTCATGCGCTGGCCGAAGTTGTTGGTGCCGAGGCCGACGATGGACACTTCCAGGCCGGAGTTGCCGAGCTTGCGGTATTCCACGGGGTGCTCCTGTTCGCTAGGCGGCGCGTCCGACTCCCCGGGCAAGCCCGCTGGGTGTGGCCGACGACCATGATGTGGTGATGTGGCGCTGGAGAATATACACCGCAGGCCCGCACCATCCGTCTCGCCGGAAGGCCGGGCCTGTTGATCTTCTGCCGAGGCGGAACGCGTCCTACTTCTTGCGGACGTCCTCGCCCTTCTCCATCTTGTGGCGGTCCTTGCGAGCCTCTTCGAACTCGCGGGCGCGGAATCGCTCGGTCACGCGCTGGTTGCGCGGGTTGGTGCGGGCGACGTCCATCCGCATGCGGAGCTTCTGCTCGCGCTGCTCCTCCTCCGCGTTCACGACGACGGGCTCGCGACGAGAGAAGGCGCGCCGCTTCGTGTCGCGTCGGAACTCGGCCGCCTCGATCTCCTCGCGCGTCGGCGCCACGGGGGGCTTCCGCTCCTCGAGCTCGGGGTGGCGGATGGCGCTGCCGTTGATACTCCCGGTCAGCGGCTGCGACACGCGCTTCCCGAGGTGCCAGTAGCCGCCGGTGTCCGGCAGTCGGCGCGGCGAACCCTCGCGGTAGATGAAGGCGGACCACTCCTTCGAGATGATTCGCTTCGCGTCGTCATCGCACTCCGGGCACGGCTGCGCCTTGGAGGACTCACGCGCGGGGCGCAGCAGCTCAAACACGCCGTTGCAGGGCTCGCAGTAGTACTCGTAGACCGGCATGGGATCCCCTCCACGCTGTCTCGTTATGTCGTGCGTCATGTCTCCCGACGCGCGACCATCCCGGACACACCCGGCCGGGGGAGACCAACGTTGCAATAGGGTAACGCTCCGGACGAGCGCACGGATGCACGCGGCTCGACTCAGCCGCCGAGGGCGCTCCGGTACGCCTCGTACGTGGCGTCGTCGAAGGCGACGAACACGACGCGCTCCGGCAGGGGCGCCTGCTCCAGGTGACGTCGCACCTCCTGCACGGCCACGGGGACCGCGCGCCCGATCGGATAGCCGTAGAGGCCGGTCGAGATCGAGGGGAACGCGACGCTGGTGGCGCCCAGCTCCTCCGCGAGGAGCAGCGAGTGCCGGTAGCAGTCGCGCAGCGTCTCCTCCTCGCCTCGTCGCCCACCATGCCAGACCGGCCCGACGGTGTGGATCACCCAGCGCGCCGAGAGCAGATATCCCTGCGTATGCTTCGCCTCGCCCGGCGCGCAGCCACCGAGGAACCGGCACTCGCGGAGCAGGTCCGGGCCGGCCGCGCGGTGGATCGCACCGTCCACGCCCCCACCGCCGAGGAGCGAGGGGTTCGCGGCGTTGACGATGGCGTCGACCTGCTGCCGGGTAATGTCCCCGCGTACGACCTCGATGGCGCCGGTCATGCGGACACCGGGTGTGGGGGCTGCTGACCTGTGGGCGGGGTGATATTCCCCAACGCGGAATTCCGGGACACTGACATTCGACGTTCATCCTCGGCCTGTAGGGTCGTGGTGGCCGTCCGATGATGGACACATGGACGCGTGCCCGGTCAAGGATGACCCGCGCCGGAGCCTGGGGATGGTGAGTTCGTGGCGTATTACGTCGTCGGTGGTGAGTACCGTGACACGACCTTTCGGGAGCTGATCAAGCCGGCGCCTGTGACCGGCCCGTTCGAGAGCTACGTGGAGGCGTACGAGGCCTGGCGCGCCCGCGCGCGCGAGACCGTCGACCAGGCGTATGCGCGCTTCCAGATCGTCCAGACGATGGACGCCCCGCCGGTGGAGGGGCTGCCCGGCTCCCTCCAGGCGCCTCGGAACTGACGCGCGCGTATCGATCGTTCCCGGTAGGATGCGGCGGACGCGAAAGGGGATGCCCGCATGGCCGCTCTCAAGCCACACGCCACCAAGGCCGACTACGAACTGGCGTTCAAGGGATTCCACTACCCCATCTCGCGCGCCGCGATCCTGAACATGGGACGCGACAAGGGCGGCGTCGACCGTGAGGTCGCCGTGATCCTCAAGCAGCTCCCGGACCGCCGTTACAGCAGCGTGGACGAGGTCAAGGACGCCGTCCGACAGGTCTACCGCCTCCGCGGCATCGCCGACGACGACCTGCCGATCTAGGCCAGCATTCCGATGCACACGACGAAGGCCCGCTGACGCGGGCCTTCTGGTCATCGAGCGCCGGCTGGTCCTACGAAATGCTGACGAGCTCGATCTCGAACGTGAGCGCCTGACCGGCGAGCGGGTGGTTCGCGTCCACGACGACCGACTCGTCCGTGATCTCGACCACGGTTGCCGGGGCCTGGCCGAGCATCACCTGCTGGCCCACCTCAAGGCCCTCGGGGGCCTGGTCCTTCGGGACGGTGATGACGCGCTCCTCGGTGCGCTCGCCGTAGGCGTCGTCGGCGTCGAGGCGCACCTCCACCTTGTCGCCGACGGCGAGCCCCACGACGGCGTTGTCGAAGCCGGGGATCACCTGGCCGGAGCCCACGGTGAACGTCAGTGGGTCGCGTCCGGCCGAGGAGTCGAACTCCGAGCCGTCGTCCAGCGTCCCGCGATAGTGGACCTGGACCGTGTCTCCAACCTGGGCCACACGGCCCTCCTCTCCTGTCGCCGCCGCATCGGAGGTGGCGGCGGCAACTTCTGTACTCGTCGGGCTGGCAGTCGGGGTACTCGTCCCCTCGCCGTCTGAGCCGCAGGCGACGGCCACGGACAGCACCCCGATCGCAAGGCCGAACAGCGCCGAGCGCGACACGATGCGCGACCAGCGCCGGCCGTCCGGCAATGGCACCCAGCGGTTCGTCATGATTTCCACCCTAGCATCCCGCTCGGCCGCTCCCGAGGAGGGTGGCCGAGCGCTATTCATCGAGCGGCGGGGCTCGGATCGACCTTCCCCGGTTCGCCGCGTAGACACAAACGCGGGTAGGCTCCCCCCATGGCGCGACGCAAGGATCCGGCTCGCCTCGTGTGGATCGACCTGGAGATGACCGGGCTCGAGCCCTCGAAGCACGTGATCATCGAGATCGCCTCGCTGGTCACGGACGGCGACCTCAACGTCCTCGCGGAGGGGCCTAACCTCGCGATCAAGCGCACGGACGCCGACCTGTCACTGATGGACGCCTGGAACGTCGCGACCCACACGAAGTCCGGCCTCGTCGACCGCATCAAGAACGAGGGCGTCGACATCGAGGAAGCCGAGCGGGAGACACTCGCGTTCGTGCGGAAGTGGGTCACGAAGGGGATGTCACCCCTCGCCGGGAACTCCATCGCACAGGACCGCCGCTTCCTGCGTCGCGAGATGCCGAAGCTGGACGCCTACCTCCATTACCGGAACGTGGACGTCTCCACGATCAAGGAGCTGGCGAAGCGGTGGTATCCCGTGGGGCCGCGGGCGCTCGAGAAGAAGCAGGCGCACCAGGCGCTGGACGACATCATCGAGAGCGTCACGGAACTCCGCTGGTACCGCGAGCACTACTTCCGCCCCGGTGCAGACGTGGCAGCCGAGGCGCCCACACCCCCGCCGCCTGCTCCGGACAGTGCAGCCAGCGTGGACGCCGCGTCCGCGTCGTAGGCGTCCACCCCAGTACGACCACCCAGCTCCCATGCCGATGATCACCGGAAGAGGTGATCGAGGTGACTGACGCCCAGACCACAGGCCGCGCGCACGGATGGACGGTCGGCGTGCCCTCGCCGGTGCCGATGCCGGGCACCGTCGCCTCGGTGATGTCGTCCTCGCTGATCACGCTGGACGTGGGGGTGAGCCTGGAGCAGGCGATCGGGCGGATGCGGGAGGCGGACGTCCACCACCTGCTCCTCACCGACCGCGGGCTCGTCGTCGCGCTGGTCTCGGACCGCAACCTGATCCGCGCGATGGGCGTCGGCCCGACCTCGCGCGATGATGCCTCCCGCTACCGCCGGCATCCCGTCTTCCAGGTCGCGACGTACCACCTCGTGACCGTCGAGGAGTCGACTGCTGTGGAGGACGCCGCGCAGCAGATGCTCGATGCGGGCGTCTCGGCGCTGCCGGTGGTGAACGAGGCGGACCACCTCGTGGGGATCCTCACGAGCCGCGACCTCCTGCGTTATGTCGCAACCCTCGGGCGGGCGTTGTGCCCGACGACCGCCCCTGACAACTCGCCCACCACGGGCAGTACGCCACCACCCGCTCACACTGAGCCTGTCGAAGTGCGAGCCCCCGGGACGCCCTCAGTCCCACCACCCCGCGAGAGCATCCCCTCCCACCACTTCTGACCCCCTCCCCTCGACGCCGGCTGAGCTGCTGCGCGCCTCGTAGGTCGGAGCCCTCACCCCAGCCCTCTCCCCGTGTGGGGAGAGGGGGCCGGACTGATTTCTCTCCACGTGGGGAGATGGGGGGCTCGACTGGCGGGTGCACCGCCACCCCACCCGCCGCACGGCCTGCTAGCCTCGCGCAGGCCGAAGATGCGCCAGAATGCGGCTGGGAGGCTGGGGCGAATGGCAGAGAGTACCGACCCGAACGCGAAAGGCGCGCTAGACGGCATCCGCGTACTCGCCTGCACGCAGATCGTCGCCGGCCCGTTCACGGGCGTCGTGTTGTCCGACCTGGGCGCCGAGGTGGTGAAGCTCGAGCCGACGGAGGGCGAGGGGTACCGCAACTCCGGTGCTGTTGTCCCCCTCGAGGGGAAGCGCTTCCAGTCGCTCAACCGCGGGCAGAAGTCGCTCGCGATCGACCTCTCGAAGCCCGAGGGCCGCGAGGCGGTCCACCGCATCATCTCGTCGTTCGACGTGATCGTGATCAACTACCGCCCGGGCGTGCCGGAGCGCATCGGGCTCGGGTACGAGGAGCTCTCCGCCATCCACCCCGGGCTGATCTACTGCAGCATCACCGGCTTCGGCGAGACCGGGCCGTGGGCCTCGAAGGGCGCGACCGACCTCGTGGCGTCCGCGTACTCCGGGCTGGTAGCGGGCGACGACAAGCTGACCGAGGACGGCGAGCCGACGCAGCTGACGCCGGCGGTCTCGGACTACGTCACGGGCCTCGCGTGCGCGGCCTCGATCAACGCGGCGCTGTACCACCGCCAGCAGACCGGGAAGGGCCAGCGCATCGACGGCGCCCTCCTGCGGAGCGCGCTCGCGATCCAGGACTTCTACGTGATGCGGCAGCCGGTCACGGACTCCGTGCTCCGCGACCCGATGGTGGCGAAAGTGAACGCGGCGCGTGCGGCCGGCGCGACGTACGAGGAAGTCCTGCGCATCCGCCGCGAGTACCGCTGGGCCGGGGCGGGGCCGCCTCGGCTTTACTACAACGGCTACAACTGCGCGGACGGCCAGATCGTCCTCGGGTGCCTCACGAAGGCAACGAGGAACGGAGCGCGCCGCGTCCTGGGCATGACCCACGACCAGACCGACGACGCCGGGTTCGACCCGTGGGACCCGGAGAACATCGCGAAGGTGAAGGCATGGAAGCGCGAGGTCCAGGCGATCATGCGCGCGAAGCCCGTAGCCCACTGGATCGAGGCGTTCGGCGCCGAGGGCGTCCCGATCGCCCCGGTCCAGATCCCGGAGGAGCTCTCCGACGACGAGCACGTGAACGCCCTGGGCGTGATGGTGGACTTCGAGCACCCGGTCACCGGCCCGCAGCGCGTAGTCGGGCCGATGACGAACATGTCCCTCACACCCACGCGCGCCTCGGGGCCGGCGCCCGCCCTCGGCGAGCACACCGCGGAGACACTCCGCAGGGGCGGCCTCTCCGACGCCGAGATCGAGGCGCTCCAGGCCTCGGGCGTCGTGCTGCAACGGTAGGGAGACTCCGGCCATGGCAACCGAAGCGATGGTCGACCTCGACGGCGCGCAGATCTGGACCAGCCAGCAGGGGACGGCGTCCTCGACGGCTGCGGGCGAGGCGCCGCCGCTCGTGCTGCTGCATGGCGGGCCGGGGCTGTGGGAGGACTTCGCGCCGCTGGCGGCGATGGTCGACGATCTCGTGGAGGTCTACCGCTACGACCAGCGCGGCTCCGGGCGCTCTGACCGAGGCGGCCCGTACGACATCGCCACCGCGGTCGCGGACCTTGAGGCGCTGCGGAAGCAGTGGTGGCAGCCACGGATGATCGTCGGCGGGCACTCGTTCGGCGTCGCGCTCGCCCTCGCATACGCCGTCGAGCACCCGGAGCGCGTCGCCGCGCTCGTGCTCATCAGCGGGACGGGCGTCGACCTCGAGTGGCGCGACGAGGCGCGGGCCGAGGCGGCGTCGCGGCGGTCGCCGGAGCACCGGAGCCGCCTCGCGGAGTTGAGCATCCAGCAGGCCGCGGGCGTCTGGAACGAGGAGGTCGACCGCGAGTTCTGCGCGCTCTCGTGGGCGACGGACTTTGCCGACCGCCGCAACGACCTCGACCGTGCCGCTGCGCTGTGGCGCGCGCCCGGCCCGAACTACGAGCAGAACCGCGCGATGGTGGCGGACTGGGCGAGGCTCCTCGACGAGGGGTTCGCCGACCGCGTGAGCGCGATCGACGTGCCAGTGCTCCTCATGGGCGGCGTCGGCGACCCGCGTCCGCTGAGCGCAACCGCGCGGCTGGCCCTCCGGCTCTCGAACGCGGAGCTCGCGATCCTCGAGGACTGCGGGCACTTCCCGTGGCTGGAGCAACCGGAGGTCACGCGCCTCACGCTACGCGAGTTCCTCACCGACCTGCTGGACGAGCGGGCGGACTAGCCTCAGACGGGCCGAGTGGCCTCCCTCGCAACAGCGCGAGGACGAGCATGCCACCTGCGCCGTAGACGACCACCTGCGTCATCAGCAGCGGCACGATGCCCACGAACTCACCGAGGAGACCGGCGCCGAGCGTGCCGCCCGCCATCGCAAGAGCCTGAACCGATCGATACGAGTGGGTCAGCAGCCCACTACCCTCGGTCAGTCCTTGAAGGCGGCGTCGCGCTGTTGCTTGAACGCCTCCCAGCCCTGCTCGCGCAGGGTGTTGAGGCGCTCGGCGGAGACCTTGTCGTCGCGGGATGAGTCGTTGAGCGCCTGGATCACCGGGTCGTCGCGGTAGTTCATCGCGGCCTCGAAGCCCGCGAGCTCGTAGACGCGGTTCACGACGAGCTTGTTGAGGGCCACAGCCGTGGGCGGGAGCGAGGCGAGCTTCTTCGCCTGCGCCTCGACGGCGGCGTCCAGGTAGGCGGCCGGGACGACCTGGTTCACGAGGCCGAGGCGGTGCGCCTCCTCGGCGGGGAAGACCTCGCCGCTGAGCATGATGAACTTGGCGTTCTTGAGGCCGGTGAGGAACGGCGTGACGAGCATGGGCGGGCCGAAGCCGTGGCGGATCTGGATCTCCCCGAACTGCGCGTCGTCGGCAGCGATGGTGAGGTCGCACATCCCGGCGATCTCGATGCCCTGGCCCAGCGCGTGGCCTCGGACGGCGGCGATCACGGGCTTCGGCATGCGCCAGATGCGCTGCACGTTGTCCATCATCGAGGGCTGCGGGAGGTCGTCCGGCTTCGGGTAGAACTTCGCGGACTGGAGGTCGCCGCCGGCGCAGAACGAGCGGCCCGCGCCGCGCAGCACCACGACGCGGATGTCCTCGTCCTGCTCGGCACGCTCGAGGCAGCGGCCGAGGTGGAGCGTCAGCGACCAGTCGACGGCGTTGAGGATGAGCGGGCGGTTGAGGGTGATCCAGGCGATCCCGTCGCGCGCCTCGTACAGGACGTCTGCCTCGGACGGTGCGGGGACCTCGAAACCCTCGGGGGTGTATCGCCTGGTCGGGTCCTGCTGGTCCTGGGGGACAGCGACCGGCGTAGCTTCAGGCATCGCATCGGGCATGGCGTTCCCGTCCTTTCGAGATCGAGATGCTGGCCGATGCTACCCGTGCCGGGCCGGAGCGTCCTTCATCGCCCGACCGATCGAGGCGAGACAGCAGGAGGGGAGTCCCGGTGGACTCCCCCCTGCGGGCGACTCTGATCGCCTGAGGCGCTCGAGCGGAGCCCCTCTACTGTGCAACGAACGTGGTGACCTGGTCGTTCACGTGGACCGTGTACTCGGTCCCAGATTCGAGGTCATTGCCGAGATCCACGGTGCTTTCGCGGTAGCCGTAGATCATCGTGCAGGCGATGTCCTGGTTCGGTGCGGGCATCGTGTTCGTGACGGTCACCGTGAACGTGGTGCCGTCACGGACGACCTCGATGCCCTCGAACGTGGCGCAGCCGCTGGGGAGCCCAGAGACCACCCGAAGCTTGTGCTGCACCGGGAAGGACTCGAGGAACATCACCTCGAACTCCTCGATCGGGGCTTCGACGACGACGCGGCTCGGGTCGCCGACGTTCTGCGTGCCGTCCGGGGTCGCGGTCACGGTGTCGTCCGAGGAGGCGGGCGCGTCGCCATCGGGCGTGCCCGTCGAGGGCGCCGTGGCGACGGGGTCGCTGCCTGTGTCGTCGCTATCGCCCTCGGAGTCGTCCGAGCAGGCGACCATCGCGAGGGAGAGGACTGCCGCGGCGAGCAGCAGCGAGAGTGATCGGAATCGGGTCATGGTCAGGTCCTTACAGGTGGCGTGAGGTCCGGTCTGGTGTCTCTGTGACGCAGACGAGCGCCAGGCGGTTCCCGCCGATGTCTCTGTCCGGCCGGGTGCCACGATGAAGCGCGAACGATACGAGGGTCGGGTAGCGTGCATCGCGGAGGTCCCTCATGGCAGTACCCGCTCGTTTCAACTTCGTGACCCTCGGCGCCGGGGACGTCGCCGCCCTGCGAGGGTTCTACGAACGCCTCGGGTGGACGCCCGCGAAGGCCGCCGGTGACGGCGAGGTGGCATTCTTCTGGCTCAACGGCCTGGTGCTCGCGCTCTACGACCGTCCGTCGCTGTACCGCGAGATGCACGCCGAGGACGCTCCGACCCCTCAGGTGCGTGACGTCAGCATCGCTATCAATGTCGAAACGCCGGAGGAGGTCGCGGCCGTCCTCGCCGAGGCCGAGGCCGCCGGGGCGACGATCCTCTCGCCCGCGCAGACGATGCACTGGGGCGGGACGTCGGGATACTTCGCGGATCCGGAAGGGCATGCGTGGGAGGTGGCCCACAATCCGTTCATGCCGCTGGACGCGGACGGTCGGCTCGAACCCCTCGATGTATGAACGGCCACTCGGACAAGGCCTGACCTGTCGACGTGGGGCGTTTGGACATCTTTCGTGCGACGGGCAGTCCCCCACCCCAACCCTCCCCGCGAGGGGGGAGGGGCCGGAGCGCGGGGGGGCGCATGGAGGTCAGCGGGCGGTGTAGCCGCCGTCCACGGGCAGGGCGACGCCGGTGATGAACGAGGCGTCGTCACTGACGAGGAAGGCGACGGCCGCCGCGATCTCCTCGGGCTGTCCGAGGCGGCCCATCGGGTGGAGTGACTCCAGGAAGCGCTGGCCGGCCTCGTTGCCGGTGATGCCGCTGATCATCGGCGTGTGGATGTAGCCGGGGCAGACGGCGTTCACGCGTACGCCGTGGCGCGCGTAGGTGAGCGCGAAGTGCCGGGTCAGCCCGACGACGCCGTGCTTCGCGGCGACGTACGCGCCGGCGCCTGCCTCCGGGTCAGGAAGCCCCTCGGCGGGGGCGACGCCGACGAGGCCGACCAGCCCGGCGATGGACGCGGTGTTCACGATCGCGCCGCCACCGCGCTCGGCGAGCAGGCGCGCGCCGTGGGCGAGGCCGTAGTAGACGCCGTCGAGGTTGACGGCGGTGGTGCGGTCCCAGCCCTGTCCGCCTCCGACGCCGGCGTTGTTCACGATCACCTCGAGGCCGCCGAGCAACTCGACGCTCCGAGCGAGGGCGGCCCGGACGGCGGACTCGTCCGCGACATCCAGGGTGAGCGCCTCGGCGCGTCCCCCGTGCTCGGCGATGGTCGCCGCGACCTCCTCGACATGCGCGGTATCGAGGTCGGCGCAGACGACGGCCGCGCCGTCCGCGGCGAGACGGATCGAGATCGCGCGGCCGATGCCGGATCCGGCGCCGGTCACCAGCGCGCGACGGCCCTGCAGGTCTGGCATGGGACTCTCCTCTCACCCGCACAGGTCGGCGGATCGCGTCACGGGCCAACCCTGACGGCGGCCACACGGTACTCCGGCTATCCTCGGTCGGTGCTGGACAACGTCGCCCTCATCCTCTTCGCCGTCGGCCTCGCGCTCTTCGTGGTAGGCGACGTGCTGTGGCTTGTCCGCAACACGTTCAACCGACCGATGAACACGCGCCTGACCGGCGGGCTCGTCGGGATCGGCGTCCTGCTGATCTGCGCGGGGCTCATCGCCCTCGTCGCCACGGCTGGCGACTGACCCGATGGCTGCGGGCTACTCCGGGACGTCCCTCGCGAAGAAGCTGGGCATCGGACCTGACGCCCGTGTCGCCCTGCTGAACGCACCGGACGGCTTCGAGTCGACCCTGGAGGAGCTCCCGGGCGTCGTGTTCCGCACCACGCTGCGTGGCGGATGCGACGTAGCCGTCTGCTTCGTCACTCGTCGCGCCGACCTCATCCGACGGATCGAAGGCCTTGGCCGCGCGATCTACCCCTCGGGCGGCGCGTGGATCGCCTGGCCGAAGCGCGCCTCGGGCGTTGCGACGGACATAACCGAGGACGTGGTACGCGAGGTCGCGCTGCCACTGGGACTCGTCGACAACAAGGTCGCCGCGATCGACGACACGTGGTCGGGCCTGCGCCTGGTATGGCGAAGGGAGCGGCGCTAGGCCGCTCCCTTCCTCAGTCACACCGGCCGGCGGCTCCCTAGCGGACGAAGACCAGCTGCATCTCCATCGTCGCCTCGTCTGAGACCGAGAGGACGCTCATCGCCGTCGGCTTCTCGATATCGTAGTCGGCGAGCAAGATCACGGTGGCCCCGACCACGACGACCACCCCGTCCACCAGCTGCCCTTCGAGGGTCATCTCCACGCGGTTGGTCACGCCGTGGATGGTGAGGTCGCCGACGGCCGTCGCCGCGACCGTGTCGCCGCCCGCCGGGTCGCCGTCGATCGCGATGGGCTCGGTGAGGACGAACGTCGCCTCCGGGAACCGATCCGTCTCCAGCGCCTGGCGTCCGAGTTGCCCGTCCCGGCGGTCATCGTCGCTGGCGAGCGTGCTCAGGTCCGCAACGACCTCGACGGCCGTGATGTCGCTGCCGTCGAACTCCAGCATGCCGGTCACGTCCGAGGTACGCCCGACGGCGGTCGTGCTGCCGATGCCGCGGAGCTCCTCGCCGATGCGATACCCGACGAACGAGTTCGCCGAGTCGAGCGTCCACGTCCCCGTCAGGTCATCGGACGTACCGCCCGAGGCAGCGCCGGTCGAGCTAGTGGCCTCCGTCGCGGTCGGTCCGTTCGGGGCGCCCTCGGATGCCGCGGTCGTGGTGGCTGTGGCGCCGGTCACGGACGAGACTGCGTCCGCGAGGCTCACTTCGGCGGGCTCGTCGCCACGGATCAGGAAGTACCACCCGCCGAACGCCACGGCGGCGACGGCGAGCACAGCGACGGCAGCAGCCGTCAGCAGGCGATTGCGGGGCATGAGTCCTCCAACAGCGGCGGAGTTGTGTTCGGAATGACACTACCCGAGCACGCGTATGGCGCAGGTAAGTGGAGTGTGAAGCGGATGTGTCCGAAGGATTGGCAGGCTGCGAGTTCGGGCGATCCGGAACTGCAACTCGTGACGCCCTGCGTGTCGCCGGAACGGGACGGCGGTATCCGTACGGTCTGAGGGTGGCGCGGCGAGTCGCCGCAGCCGTTGAGAGGACACGACACGATGAACGATGGCAAGTGGGACCAGATCCAGGGGAAGTGGAAGCAGGTCGCCGGCTCCGCCAAGGAGAAGTGGGGCGAGTTGACCGACGACGACATGCAGCAGATCGATGGGAAGCGTGAGCAGCTCGTCGGCAAGGTGCAGGAGCGGTACGGCATCGCCATGGACGAGGCCGAGCAGCAGGTCAAAGAGTTCGAGGAAGCGAACGCCTAGCTCCTCGACCGCGCGCACTCCTCGCGCGCCTCACGTCGGACGACCAGAGGGCGGGCCGACGGCCCGCCCTCTTCATGTACGCGCATCCTCCCGGGGGACTACGGCACTCGGAGGCGACAGAGCAGCACCGGCGGGAACGCCGGCGGGCGGCGCAGGCCCTCGTGCTGTGTCGTCGCGAACGCGGGCTCTTCGAGTGCGTCGAGGACCAGTCCCGCCTCGAACGCCGGGCGCAGCAGCGTGGAGATGGGGCGGTGGAAGTACGGCTGGGGCTCAGGCTGGCCGGCGAGCGCGAGTCCCCACGAGGCGGACTCGTCGAGGTACCCGGTGACTTTCATGTAGGTGAGCTCCTCGCGACCGGCCGCGGTGTACCGGCGCTCGGTCACCTCGGACACGCCGTCCTGATTGAACGCGGGGTGCTGCACGGCGAACACGAAGGGTGCGCCGGGCCGGAGGATGCGGGCGAGTCCGCGGAACAACGGCGCGACCTCCGCGATGTCCATCAGCACCATGCAGGCGATGGCGCCGTCGAACCGGCGCTCGCCGAGGGCGATGAGTGCTGCCTCGTCCGTCGCGTCCACCTCGAGGTATTCGATGCGAGCGCCGTCCTCGGAGCGCCCGCGAGCGCGTTCCAGCATCGCGGGGGCGGCGTCGATCCCGGTGACGGACGCCCCGGCCGTAGCGAGGCGACGGCACGAGAGCCCGTTGCCGCACCCGACGTCGAGGATCGCGCGCCCCTCGACGTCTCCGAGGAGCGCGGCGGTCAGCGGCCAGACGAGTTCGAGGTGCCAGCGGTTGCCGTCGCCCATGTGGTCGTCCCAGTAGGCGGCGTTGGCGTCCCACGCGCGCGTGGAGTCCTGCTGGGTGAGGTTGGCGTCGTCGGACATCGAGGGCCTCCGGACGCGGGACGATAGCAGGACGGCGGGCCAATGGCCCGCCGTCCTGGCGTTCGCTTCGATGCCGGTCGCGGTCGGCGGTACCCGACCAGTCCCCCACCCCAACCCTCCCCCGCGAGGGGGGAGGGGGCCGGAAACCGGAGGCCGGAGGGGCGAGGCCGCTACCCGCGCGGGAGGCCGAGGCCGCGGGTTGCGATGACGTTGCGCTGAATCTCGGAGGTGCCGCCGGCGATGGTGGCGGACACAGTGGAGAGGTACATGGTGGCCCAGCGGCCGCCCATCGGCGCGTTCTTGCCGCCGTTGTCCTCGTCGCCACGGACGCCGCCGTAGAGGCCGAGCATGCGCGTGGCCGTGCGGGCGATGCGCTGGCTGAACTCGGTGGAGTACGCCTTCGCCATGGAGGCCTCGTAGTTGGGGATCAGTCCCCGGGCCTGCATCGAGATGACGCGCTGCGAGAACAGCGTGGCGATCTGCGCCTCGACGTAGCGGTCGACGAGGTCGAGCCTCGGCGCGTCCTTCTGTCCGAGGCGCGACTGCGGCGTCTCCTTCACGAAGTCGGAGAGCTCGTTCAGCGTGCGGGTGTGGCCGACGGACATGCCGATCGAGGAGCGCTCGAAGTCGAGGTGGGTCGCACCCACGTACCAGCCGCGGTTGATCTCGCCGACGGCGTTGCGGACGGGGACGCGCACGTCCTCGAAGAACGTCTCGTTGAAGCCGCGCGCGTCGTTCATCTGGACGAGCGGGCGGATCGAGATGCCGGGCGTGTCCATGGGGGCCAGGAGGTACGTGATGCCTCGGTGCTTCGGGGCGTCCGGGTCGGTGCGGACGAGGGCGAAGATCCAGTTGGCGAGGTGGGCGCCGGAGGTCCAGATCTTCTGGCCGTTGATGATCCAGTCGTCACCGTCGCGGACCGCCCGGGTCTGGAGCGAGGCGAGGTCAGAGCCGGAGCCGGGCTCGGAGTAGCCCTGGCACCAGATGGTCTCGCCCTTCACCATCGGCGGGAGGAACTCCTTCTTCTGCTCCTCGCTGCCGTGGACCATGATCGTGGAGCCGACGTCCGGCACGCGCACCATCGGCGCGCCGCGCTTGGCGACGGTCTCGTTCAGGATGAACTGCTCCATGGGCGAGAGGTCAGCGCCGCCGTATTCCTTCGGCCAGGCCGGTGCGATCCAGCCCTTCCCGACCAGGGCGGTGCGCCACTTCTTCATGGCCTCGCCGTCCTCGCCGCGGCGACGGCCCTCCGTGCGCGGGTCGATGTTCGGGTCGGCGACCAGCTCCTCGGGGAAGTTCTGGTCGAAGAACTGCTCAACTTCCTTGCGGAAGGCGGCCTGTTCCGGGCTGTCAGCGAAGTCCACGGTGAGCACCTCCTGCCGCTGCCGTCCCGTGCGGGTCTGGCGCGGCGATCCCTCCGAGGCGTACGCCCCTCGGAGCGGCGCCATGCTACGCCGTCGTCCGGGGACTTTCCAGTGGACGTGAGGGTTGGGGAGGAAGGATCGAGGAGGCGGCCAGTGGCCGCCTCGTATCGTCGTCGATCAAGGTGAGGGCGCTACTGCTCGGGGGTCTCGTCCTCGGGCTCTTCGACCATGACGGGCTCGTCCTTGTGGGGGAAGTGGATCTCCGGCTGGCCGGAGGCCTGCGAGCCGGTGAAGGCGAGGAAGCCAGCGCCGAGGGCCCAGCCCACGATGATGAAGCCGATGGGGAACAGGAAGAGGTTCGGGATCTTCCAGGAGGTCTCCCAGATGTCCAGGACAATGGCGTCGATCGGCATGGAGGCCTCCCTGTGCTGCGTGTCCCGCAGGCCGCCAGTCTCGCAACGACAACCGCCGAGGACAAGTCACGGGCGAGCGGATGCTGCGGCGTGTCCTCGCTGGCTACGTCGCGAAGGCGGCCTTCAGGTGGCCGGCGGCCCACTGGACAGACTCCATGCCGACCGGGAAGTAGTGCGCGTTCACGAAGAACGTGTGGATCTGGCCGTCGTAGCACTTCGCCTGCACGGGCACACCGGCAGCGGCGAGGGCGTCCGCGTAGGCCATCCCCTCGTCACGGAGCGGATCGAACTCGGCGGTGACGATCGTGGCCGAGGGGAGGCCGGCCAAGCTCTCGGCGCGGAGGGGTGAGACGCGCGGCTGGAGCCGGTCGACCTCCGGCGGGCAGTAGTTGTTGTAGAACCAGCCCATGACCTCCGGCGTCAGCACGTACGGCGCGTTGTCCTGGTACGACTTGGTGTCGCAGGCGGCGTCCGTGGCGGGGTAGACCAGGAGCTGGTGCGCGAGGGTGGGGCCGCCCCGGTCGCGGAGGAGCTGGCACACCACGGCCGAGAGGTTGCCGCCGGCCGAGTCGCCACCGACGGCAACCCGCGCCGGGTCGATGTTCATCCTCGGCGCGTTCTGCACGGCCCAGACCGCGATCGCGTAGGCGTCGTCGACGGCGGCGGGGAACGGGGCCTCCGGGCCGAGGCGGTAGTCCACACTGATCACGATGCAGTCCGCGAGCGTGGCGAGGCGGCGACAGGTCGCGTCGGCGCCGTCGATGCTGCCGATGGTCCAGCCACCGCCGTGGTACCAGACCAGCGCGGGCATCGGCCCGTCCGACTCGCGGGGCCAGTAGATGCGGACGGGGATCGGCCCGTCGGGGCCGGCCGCCTCCATGTCCATCACCTCGTGCACGTCGGGACCGGGCGGCGGCAGCACGCGGCGTGCGCGCGCCTCGGGAGCGGGGAGCTGCCACATCGGCGGCTGGATCGTCGCCGACGCCTCGAGGAACTGGACGGCGAGGGGGTCGAGCGGCATGGGGTGATCCTCACGTGCGACCGCGGCTGGGGGCTATGTCGCCGTTCTTACCACGCACGCCAGAGACGAGTCACCCGGGCGACCGCGCCGTCGGGAGCTCGACGGCTCCCCACGACACCAGCGTCACGTAACGGACGACGCGGTAGTAAACCCTCGCGAGCAGCGAGCAGATCGCGCTGTCCTCGCACGCTGCCTGGAGCGAGAGGTGCGGCGCTGCCAGCAGGTCGTCGAGTAACGAGTCGTCGCACCCGAGCCGGTCGAGGAGCGTCACCCCGGTTGGCAGGCCGGCGATGCAGGTGTCGTGTCCGCGACATGCTTCGTTGAAGGACCAGCCAAAGGGGTAGTCCGGCGAGTACGAGCAGAAATCGCCCGGATCGCCCTCGTCGGCGCTCGCGACCGACGGCGGGGTGCCACCAAAGACGGCGAGGGCGCACACAAGCAGGGCTAGAATGGAGAGGCGACGCATCGAGGATCCTCGCACTCCCGAGCCCGTCCAGCGGGCTTCCGGAGGCGCGGGTGGGTCCTTCCATCGTAGCCCTGCGTCCTGCGAGAGCATGAACGACCTCGAACCATCCGTCCTCGACCGCCTGCACCCCGCCGTGCGCACCTGGTTCGTGCGGCGCTTCGGAGCGCCCACGGACGCGCAGGCCGCGGGCTGGCCCGCGATCGCGGACGGGCGCGACGTCCTCCTCGCCGCGCCGACCGGGTCGGGCAAGACCCTGTCGGCGTTCCTCATGGGGATCGATGCCCTCGTACGCGAGGCCGAGCACGGCGCACTCCCGGACGAGATCCGCATCCTGTATGTCTCGCCGCTGAAGGCGCTGGGAAACGACATCGAGCGAAACCTCGAGACACCGCTCGAGGAGATCCGCGCGACCGCCGAGGAACTCGGCTACACGCTCGCACCAATCACCACCGCGGTCCGGTCGGGCGATACACCCCAGTCGGAGCGCCAGGCGATCGTCCGACGTCCGCCGCACATCCTGATCACCACGCCGGAGTCGCTCTACCTGATGGCGACCTCCGAGCGCGCCCGTCTCCGGCTGCGGACGGTGCGCACCGTGATCGTCGACGAGATCCATGCACTGGCCCGCGACCGGCGTGGCTCCCACCTCACGCTCACCCTCGAACGGATCGACCACGCGATCCGCAGCGAGCGCGGTGAGGTGCCCCAGCGCGTCGGGCTCTCCGCCACGCAGCGACCGATCGAGGAGATCGCGCGCTTCCTGGTGGGCGCGGGGCGGCCGTGCGAGGTGCTCGACCTGGGCCACCAGCGCGACCTCGAACTGCACATCGAGGTGCCCCCGAGCGACCTCGAGGCGGTCGCGCCGAAGGAGCAGATGGGCGAGCTGTACGATCGGCTCGCGGCGCTGATCGTCGAGCACAAGACGACGCTCGTCTTCGTGAACACGCGGGCGCAGTCCGAGCGGATCGCGCACAAGCTCGCGGAACGCCTTGGCGAGGACGCGATCGCGAGCCACCACGGATCGCTCTCGAAGGAGCGACGGCTGCGTGTGGAGCAGCGGCTGAAGGCGGGCGACCTGAAGGCGCTCGTTGCGACCGCCTCGCTGGAGCTCGGCATCGACGTCGGCAGCATCGACCTCGTGTGCCAGGTCGGGACGCCGAGGGGGATCGCGACGTTTCTCCAGCGCGTCGGACGGTCCGGCCACGCGCTCGGGCTGCGTCCGCATGGTCGCCTGTTCCCGACGACGCGTGACGAGCTGATCGAATGCGCCGCCCTCGTCCGCGCTGTGCGGGGCGGCCGCCTCGACCGGATCTACCAGCCGGTGGCGCCCCTCGACGTCCTCGCGCAGCAGATCGTCGCGGAGGTGGCGTGCGAGGACTGGAGCGAGGACGACCTGTACGCGCTCGTGCGGCGTGCGGCGCCATTCGCGGACCTCACGCGCGAATCGTTCGACGAGATCGTGGAGATGCTGGCGACCGGCATCGGCGAGGGCGCGGGGCGGGCGGCTCCCCTCGTGCACCGCGACCGCATCAACGGCATGCTCCGTCCGAGGCGCGCGGCACGGCTCACGGCGATCCAGAACGGCGGCACGATCCCGGAACTCGGCGACTACCGCGTCGTCGCCGACCCAGACGGCGTCTTCGTGGGGACCGTGAACGAGGACTTCGCGATGGAGTCGCAGAGCGGCGACATCTTCCTGCTCGGTTCCACCTCCTGGCGCATCTCCCGCCTCGGCGTGAACACCGTGCACGTCACGGACGCCGGTGGCGCGCCGCCGACCGTGCCGTTCTGGCTCGGCGAGGCGCCCGGCCGCACCCTCGAACTCTCCGAGGAGGTCGGGCGGCTGCGGCGCGACATCGCCGCGCGGCTCGACGACGGTGGAGACGCCCTCGTCGAGTGGGTCGCCGAGGAAGGCGCGGTCTCCCGGACAGGGGCCGAGCAGATGGTCGAGTACCTGCGCGCGACGCGGGACGGCCTCGGCGTAGTGCCCTCGGACACGGATGTCGTCTTCGAGCGGTTCTTCGACGACTCCGGGGGGATGCAGCTCGTCGTGCACGCGCCCTTCGGAATGCGCATCAACCGCGCGTGGGGGCTCGCGCTGCGGAAGCGCTTCTGCGTCGCGTTCGACTTCGAGCTCCAGGCCGCCGCGAACGACGACGCGATCCTCCTCTCGTCCGGCCCGCAGCATTCGTGGCCCCTCGAAGAGGCGTTCGAGTGGGTGCGGCCCGCGAACGTCGAGGAGTCCGTGCACTCGTCCGTGTTCTACATCCCGATGTTCCCGACGCGGTGGCGCTGGAACGCCACGCGCGCCCTCGCGGTGCCGAGGATGCGCGGCGGCAAGTGGGTGCCGCCGTTCATCCAGCGCATGCGCGCTGACGACCTGATGGCGGCGGTGTTTCCGGAGCAGGTGGGCTGCCAGGAGCACATGACGGAACCGCTGACGCTGCCCGACCACCCGCTCATGCAGCAGACGATGCGCGACTGCCTCTTCGAGGCGATGGACGTCGAGAACCTCCGGCACGTCCTCGAACGCGTCGAGGCGGGCGAGATCCGCTACCACGCGAAGGACACCGTGGAGCCCTCGCCGATGGCGCACGAGATCATCACCGGCAAGCCGTACACCTACCTCGACGACGCGCCGATCGAGGAGCGCCGTACCCGCGCGATCACGCTGCGCCGAGGGCTGCGGGAGAACGCGCGCGACCTCGCCGCGCTCGACGCGGACGCCATCGCGGCTGTCGCCGACGAGGCGTGGCCGCAGCCGCGTTCCGCCGAGGAGGTGCACGACACGCTCCTCGGCGTGGTCGCCATCGACGAGCGTGCCGTCGCCACCTCGGACGGAGACTGGACCGACTGGCTTGAGGAACTCCGCGCCGCCGGACGTGCCGCCGCCATCGAGACCGGCGACTCGCGGATCTGGTTCCCGGTCGAGCAGGTCGCCGCCGTGCGATTCCTCTACGAGGGCGCACCGATGCCCGCGGTCGATGTCCCGGCGCGCGCGCAACTGCCCTGCGAGCACCGCGAGGCGGCGCGGATGCGGCTGCTACGCGGCCACATGGAGATCGCCGGCGTCACGACCGCCGAGGAACTCGCGGAGCGGGTCGCCCTCGGCGTGACGGACGTCGAGCATGGGCTCGTGATGCTGGAGGCGCAGGGGTTCGTGCTGCGCGGGCGGTTCTCTCCGGAGGCGGCGGCAACGACCGCCATCGGCGGGGTCGGCGACGAGTGGTGCGACCGCCGCCTGCTCGCGCGCATCCACCGCTACACGCTGGACCGGCTCCGCAAGGAGATCGACCCGGTTGCGAAGCAGGACTACATGCGCTTTCTGCTGCGCTGGCAGCACCTCGATCCGCGCGCACCGCTGGAGGGCCGCGGCGGCCTGCGCGCCGCCATCGAGCGGCTGGCAGGGTTCGAGGCGCCCGCAAGCACGTGGGAGTCGGACCTGCTGCGCGGTCGCCTGGCCGAGTACCACGCGTCATGGCTCGACGAGCTGTGCCTCGCGGGCGAGGTCGCGTGGGCGCGGCTCACGCCGCGTCGCGGGGCCACCGAGGACGGCGCACGACTCGGCAGCGCGGCGACGCGCGCCACGCCCGTGACGCTGATGCCGCGCACGACCTTCGCGATGCACCTCGCGGCAACCCGCGGGTACGCGGACGGCTGGGGCGGCGGCGACGCGCCGCTGCCGACCGCTGGCGCGGCGGGCGAGATCGCGGCCCTCCTCAAGACGCGGGGCGCGCTGTTCTTTGACGAGATCGTGACGGAGACCCGTCGGCTCGTGACCGATGTCGAGCAGGGGCTGCGCGAACTGATTGCCGGCGGCTGGGTGGCCTCGGACGGGTTCCAGGGATTGCGCGAGATCGCGGGCGGCAGTCGCTCCCGTGACCGGCACCGCCGGCGCGCACCGCGGGGAGGCAGCAACTACCTCCGGGGCGGCATGTTCGCCGGGGGCGGCCCGCCGGGACGCTGGTCGCTCGTGCGTGCGCCGGGCGTCTCCGAGTGGCGCGACGAGTTCGAGGACAACGTCGCCGAGGCCGTGGCGCACACCCTCCTCGCCCGGTACGGGGTCGTGTTCCGGGACCTCGCGCTCCGCGAGTCGTTCACGATCCCCTGGCGCTACGTGATGCGCGCGCTCCGCCGCCTCGAAGCCCGCGGGGTGATCCGCGGCGGCCGCTTCGTCATCGGGGTCGCCGGCGAGCAGTATGCGCTGCCGGAGGCGGTCACCCTCCTGCGTGAGGTCCGCCGCGAGCCCCACGACGGCACGCGCATCACCGTGAGCGCCGTGGACCCGGTGAACCTGACCGGCGCGCTCCTCCCCGGCGACCGGATCCCCGCGCAGCGAGGACGCCTTGTGACGTTCGTCGACGGGCTCCCCGAGACCACCTCCGCTATGGTGGCTGCCGATGACTAGCACGACGACGCAGCTGTTCCCCTCGAAGGTCGACTGGTGGCTCGCGATCATCGTCGCGAGCGTCCCGCTGATCTCCGCCGGCACGGCGATCGCAGGAACGCTGAGCGGCGACACGGGAGCTGCGCTCATCGGCTGGATCACCGTCCTCGTGATCGCCGTGCTCTACGTCGGCGTGGTCTGGCCCGTGCGGTACGAGGTCGGCAACGGCGAGTTGCTCATCCGGTACGGCTTCGTCCGGACGCGCATTCCCCTCGAACAGATCACGCGCGTCCAGCCCTCGAGGAACCCACTCGCGAGCCCGGCGCTCTCGCTGGACCGCATCCGCATCGACCGCCGGGGCGGCGGCTTCGCCCTCGTGTCCCCCGCCGACCGGGCCGGGTTTGCCCGCGCCATCCTCGACGGCGCTCCGCAGGCCGAGGTCGACCCACGGCTACGCTCGGCGTGACCGGACGGGAGCCCGTCGAACGACACGTCGAGGTGGACGGGCTCGATCTCGTCGCGTGGGAGTGGGCGCCCGAAGGTGCACCTGCCGGGCCGCCGGTGATCCTGGTGCATGGGATTGGCCTCCACGGGCGGACGTGGGACCGCGTGATCGCGGAGCTACCCGCCTCGACGTGGGTGTTCGCCCTCGACCTCTCGGGGCACGGCGCGTCCGAGAACCCACCGCTGCCCGAGGGACGACAGGTGTGGTGGGACGATTACGGGCGCGAGGTCGCCGAGGTGATGCGCATCCTCAACCTGCCGCCCGCCCTCGGCGTGGGGCACTCGATGGCGGGGCACTCGATGATCTTCGCGGCGGAGGCGGCGCCGGAGCGCTTCGGGGCGTTGCTGCTCCTGGACCCGACGGTGGGTGATCCGGTGACGGCCGCGGTTGCGGAGACGACACCGGAGGAGGCGCGTCCCGTGTCGCGGCGGCGGAACGAGTGGACCTCGGCGGACGAGATGTTCGAGCGGCTCGTGTCCCGCCCACCGTTCGAGGCATGGGACCGCGAGGTACTGCATGACTACTGCACGTTCGGCCTCGAACCGACGGAGGGCAGCTACGTGCTCGCGTGCCCACCGGCGTTCGAGGGGATGGTCTGGGGCGGGATGTCGCCCCGGGTGTACGAGGCGATCCGCGCCGTCGACGTGCCGGTCCACGTCGCGCGGGCCGAACGCCGCATGGATGACGACCCACCCGGCTGGACGCCATCGCAGACCTGGCCGGGCGTCTACCAGCACTTCGCCCACGGGACGGACGAACTGGTGACGGGCCGCGGCCACTTCTTCGCCCTCGAGACGCCCTCGCTCGGTGCGCGGCTCATCCGCGAGGCGCTGGAGCGGCACGCCGCGCACGAGGTCTAGCGCGAGGCGTGCCGGGGCCGGCTAGGCCTCGGGCATCTGGTTATCGACGATCCCAACGACGTTGCCGGCCGGATCGCGGAACTGCGCGAACGTGACCATGCCGGGGATCGTCGTGACGTCCACCAGCACCTCGGCGCCGTTCGCCTTCGCCTTCGCGAGCGCCGCGTGGATGTCGTCCGACCCGACGTAGATGACGACGCCAGCGCCTTCCGGTGAACCGTCGACGGCGCCGCCAGGGCCGTCTTCACCCTCGGGCTTGATGATCATGCCGTACTGCATGTCGCCCGTCGGCTGGATCTCCCAGTCGAAGGTGTCGCGGTAGAAGGCCTGCAACTGCGCCTTCTGCTCCTGGTTGCCCATGATCTCGAAGTGGACGATCGGGTTCGCCATGCCAGTACCTCCGTGTACAGGTGAGAGCGCTACGAGGATAGGTGAAGCGTGATCGTTTCTCGTTCAGGGATGGCACCCGGACCACCGCGGACGGGTCGAGGTCTGACGGGCGCCCGCGGGCGTCATAGGCTGCGCGTCTCGGTCGCCCTCGCGGCCGCCTCTGGAGGGACACGCCCATGGACCTGCAACTGGCCGGCAAGCGCGCGATTGTGACCGGCGGGAGTCGAGGGATCGGCAAGGCGGTCGCGCGCGCCCTCGCCGCCGAGGGTGTGAACGTGGCGCTCGTCGCCCGAAGCGCCGAGCCGCTGGAGGCCGCTGCCGCCGAGATCGCGGAGGCGACCGGCCAGCACATCGTCGCGATCCCGGCCGACACCGGTGACGACGACTCGGTGCGGGCGATGGTCGAGCGCGCCGTCGCCGACCTCGGCGGCGTGGACATCCTCGTGAACTGCGCGGCGCAGGCCGGTGGACAGGGGCCGGTGCCCTCGTTCGAACAGATCGAGGCCGACACGCACTTCTGGCCGGACATGAACGTGAAGGTGATGGGCTACCTGCGCTGCGCGCAGCAGGTGGCACCGCACATGAAGGCATCGGGGTGGGGCCGCATCATCAACATCTCCGGCCTCGCGGCACGGCAGGCCGGCTCCACGATCGGCTCGATGCGGAACGTCGCGGTGGCGGCGATGACGAAGAACCTCGCCGACGAACTCGGCCCACACGGCATCAACGCCACCGTCGTCCACCCCGGCCTCACCCGCACGGAGGCAACCGAGGGCGTCATCGCGCGGCGCGCGCAGGCCTCGAACGTCGCGCCCGAGGAGATTGCGCAGCGGATGGCGGAGGGCAACTCGGTGCGCCGGATCATCGACGCGGAGGACATCGCCTACGTCGTCACGATGCTCGCGTCGCCGCGCTCGATCGCCCTCAACGGGGACACGATCGCCGCGGGCGGTGGCGCGCCGCGCGCGATCCACTATTAGCGTCTAGCAGGTCGCGTGATATTCCATTTGACGAATCATTCCTGAAAAGGAATACTGACCGTGTGGGACGTGGAGTTCACGGACGAGTTCGAGCAATGGTGGGCGGACCTCACTCACGATCAGCAAGAAGCCCTGAGCAGCGGGGTGCAGTTGCTGATCGAGCACGGCCCATCGCTCGGGCGTCCCTTGGTCGACCAGATCAAGGGGTCACGCCACCACAACATGAAAGAACTCCGGATATCCCGCGGAGGAGCACTCCGAGTCTTGTTCGCCTTCGATCCTCGTCGCACAGCGATCTTGCTTCTAGGCGGCGACAAGTCCGGGCAGTGGACATCCTGGTATCGGACCGCGATCCCTGCTGCTGATGACCTCTTCGATGAACACCTTGCGGAACTCCTGGGGAACGAGCATGGCCAAGAAGAATTTTCGGGTACTCCAGGAGCAGGTCCTAGCACGCCCCGGGGCGGCGGAACGGATGGCGCGGCTCAAGCAGGAGAACCTCGTCGACATCGCACTGCACGACCTGCGACACCGCCGGACCCTCTCCCAGCAGGAACTGGCCGAGCGCCTTCACGTCCGCCAACCGGCGGTGTCGAAGATCGAGAACGGTGACGACCTCCGTCTGTCGACACTCCGGAACTACATCGAGGCGCTCGGCGGTGAACTCGAACTCCGGGTCCACCTGGACGACGAAGAATTGACCCTCACGCTCGGTGGCACCCCGCAGAAGCAGGCCTAGCCATGTGGCCAAAGACCGACGCCCAGGCTCGACTGCTCGCAACCGCCGAGGGGCTCGCGGCGCGCATCGCGCCGACGGCGGCCCAGCACGACCGCGACGCCTCGTTCCCGCACGAGCACTTCGAGGCGCTACGGGAGGCGGGGTACCTGCGCGCGGCAGTGCCGGTGGAGTTCGGCGGGGACGGGCACGGCCTCGACGACGTGGCGCTGGCGCAGATCGCCCTCGGGCGAGGCGATGGATCGACAGCGCTCGCCGTCGGAATGCACCACATGGTCATCGGCACGGAGGTGTCGTCACGCCGCTGGCCGGACGTGGCCCGGGAGCGCGTGTTCCGTGCCGCCGCCGAGGATGGCGCGCTGATCAACGCCATCTCGGCTGAGCCGGAGATGGGGTCGCCTCGCGGAGGCGGGCGGCCGGCGACCACGCTCACGCCGACCGGCCCGGGCGAGTGGCGGCTCGACGGCCTCAAGACGTTCTCGACGATGTCGCCCGCGCTCACGTTCGCGATCTCGCTCGCCGCGGTCGAGGACGGCAGCGGCGACACAGCGCGCGTCCTCGTGCAGATGGCGCACCCCGGCGTGCGCATCGAGGAGACGTGGGACTCACTGGCGATGCGGTCCACGGGATCGCACACCGTCCACTACGAGGGCGTCCCTGTCCGCGACGAGGACTTCCTCGACCGATCGCATCCCGGGACGCCCTCCCGTGGAGGACGCCCCGAGGCGTGGTTCCCGGTGCTGGTCTCGGCCGCCAACCTCGGCGTGGCATTCGCCGCCCGTGACTACGCGGTGCACTTCGCGCAGACGCGCCAGCCCACGGGCGCTCCCCACCCGATCGCGAAGATCCCGCACGTCCGGGAGCAGGTCGCGCGCATGGAGGCGCTCCTGGTCACGGCGCGCACGATGCTGCTCACCGCCGCCGAGGACTTCCAGCACCATCCTGACCAGGACGGAGCGCTCGCCACCCAGCTCCCGATCGCGAAGCGGTTCGCGACGGAAGCGGCCGTCGAGGCGACCGACCTGGCGATGCGGATCGTCGGCGGCGTGGGCCTCCACCGCTCGGAGCCCCTCGAGCGGTACTTCCGCGACGTACGCAGCGGGCTCGTGAACCCACCGATCGAGGCGCGCGCGCTGGAGCAGATCGCCGCGCGCGTGCTCGACCGCCGCCCGGACTAAGTCGCCACCGGGCGGTTGCCCGCGCCTGTAGGATGCCGGTCGAGGGCGCACACCGCTGGGGGTACCGATGACGACCGAGACGCCGAACTACAACGCCGACTTCCCGAGCATCAAGGACCAGGTCAGTCCGGAGGAATGGGGCGCGCGCGTCGAGCTCGCCGCGTGCTACCGCCTCATGGACCGCTACGGGATGACGGACCTGATCTACAACCACATCAGTGCAAAGGTGCCCGGCACCAACCACTTCCTGGTGAACCTCTACGGCCTGCTCTACAAGGAGATCACCGCCTCCTCCCTCGTGAAGATCGACGAGGACGGGGAGATCGTCTGGAAGCCGGACACGGACTACACGTACAACCGCTCCGGATACGTGATCCACGGCGCGATCCACTCCGCGCGGCCGGATGTCGGCGCGATCATCCACACGCACACGCGCGCCGGCATGGCCGTCTCCGCGCAGAAGAAGGGGCTACTGCCCCTGACCCAGACCTCCATGCGGTTCATCGGGCACATCGGTTACCACGACTACGAAGGCCCCGCGATCAACCTGGAGGAGCAGGCGCGGCTCGTCGACGACATCGGCGAGCACAATGCGCTGATCCTCAAGAACCACGGACTGCTGACCTGCGGCCCGTCCGTGCCCGAGGCGTTCAACCTCATGTACCAGCTGGAGAACGCCTGCAAGTCCCAGATCGACGCCCTCACCGCCGAGGTCACCCTCCCCGACGATGAGGTCGTCCAGTACACCGCGCTCCAGTACCAGCCCGGCACGAGGCGCCCCTACGGCATCCTCGAGTGGCCCGCGATGATCCGGCGTCTGACGTACGAGAAGGACGGCTTCCCACCCTTCGACTCGTAGCGGTCGCCCCTCAGTCCCGCGGGGTCGCCTCCGGCTCCGGTCTCGGCTCGCGCTCCTCGAGCGGCTTCGTCCGGACGAGGCCGAGCGCCGGTACCGAGACGACCGCGCCGAGGGCCAGCGCAAGGCGGACGCTGGTCGCGGCGGCGAGCGCGCCGAACGACAGCGCCGTCACGGTCTGGCCGAGCGAGTCCGCCTGGCCGACGCCGGACAGGACGCTCGCCCTCGTGCGGGACTCCAGCCCTCGGTTGACCCACATCGTGAAGAACGGCCGCTCCGCGTTGTGCGCCCACTGCGTGACCGCGATGAGCACGAACGCCACGGCAGCACCCGGAGCAAAGGCGAAGGCGAGCGGCCCGATCACCGCGCCCACGTAGAGCACCGCGAGGACGCGCGCGGCTGAGGCCCGCGACCCGTCCCTCGAGGCGCGCCGCCCGAGGGCGATGACCCCGAACGTGCCTGCCTGGCTCGCGAGGGCGATCCCGCCGAACAGGAGCACCTCGTTCATCCCTTCGGGAACGCCGATGTTCTCGATGAGGTGGTAGCCGTAGAGGCGGTAGAAGACCTCGGACGCGCCGCCGACCAGGAGGCGGATGCCCACGGCGGCTCGCACCAGCGGCCGGATCCGCGCCACGTGGAATGCCTCGACGGCGACCTGCTTCGCCTCGGCGAGTCGCGAGCGGCCCTGGCGGTCGGCAGGGTGCCAGCCCGCTTCGGTCATCGTCGCCGCGAGGAAGACGCCGAGGACGATGCCGCCCGCACCGCCGAGGACGAACGGGAGACGGGGGTCGACGAGCGCGAACGCGGCCGCCACGAGGACGCCGGCGACCACGGCGGCCTGACGCCATTGCGCCGCCTGCGGGTAGATCTTCGCGGCTTCGTCCTCGCCGACCTCGTCGGCGAGCCATGCTTCGTCCGCGCCGCTCATGAAGGTGAAGCCGAACCCCCACAGGAGCTCCCCGAGGAGGATGCCCTCGAACGAGGGGAACAGCCCCATGACCGCCCAGCCGAGGCCGGTCACGAACGACCCGAGGATGACCGAGAAGCGGCGACTGACGGTGTCCGCAAGGACGCCGGTGGGGATCTCGAACGCGACGACGGTGAACTCCAGCACCGCGCCCGCGAGGAGCAACTGGAACGGGGTGAGGCCCGCATCGCGGACGACGTACAGGGCGTACATCCCGAACGTCATCCACATGAAGAACCCGAAGGCGACCGCCCTCAGGCGGTAGAGATGGGCCGCCGGGATCGCGCGGCCGGGGAGCAGCGTTGGCTGCCGGTGGACCCACGACGTGGATCCGTCAGATCGAAGGTGTGACAAGGATGTCCCTCGCAACGGGCCGGGGCACGGTCAGCGCCCGGCGGAGCCGGTGAGGCCTCGGACCGTCGCGTCGCGTCTACTAGCTACGCACGGACGAACGAGGCGGAGGCGGGGGTCATCGTTGCCTGCATGGGGCACCCCTTCATCCGACGCTCAGGACTCAGCAACTCAGGCTCAGTCATTCAGGACGTGCGGAGCATGGACGGCTCGGGGGGCGCGCGTCAAGCCTGCGGGCGCAGCGCGGTTGGCCGGGCGGCCCACTCGTCCTCGTCGATGGCGTACCAGGCGAGGTCGCACCACTGGCCGCGGTTGAAGCGGGCGCGCCGGAAGACGCCCTCGAGGCTGAACCCGAGGCGCTCCGCCACGGCGCAACTGGCGGTGTTCTCCGTCAGCGCGGCGATCTGCACCCGGTGCGCCTGGCGTTCGCGGAAGAGGAAGCGCGTGAGGGCCTCGGCGCTGCGCGTCATCACCCCACGACCGGTGTACGGCTGCGAAAGCCAGTAGCCGATCTCGAACTCGCGCTCATCGGCGAGGAAGCGCGGTACGCCGATGCCACCCGCGACGGCGCCGTCGACCTCGATCGCGTAGTCGAGGCGGCCATCGCGATACTCGAGGAGCGTGCGCGCGATGAACTCGTCAGCCCGGTCGGTGGTGTAAATGCCGTCCGCCCAGCGGAGAAAGCGCGCGACGTGCTCCTGGTCCACCATCACGGCCTCGTACAGCGCAACGACCTCGTCGGCACGCCACGGGCGCAGGCGTGTCGCGGTATCTACGGTGATGGTGGGCGGCGTCATCGCGTACGCCTGGGGAACTAGACGCTAGCCACGAGGCAGCCCGAGGCCGCGCGTGGCGATGATGTTGCGCTGGATCTCGCTCGTGCCCGCCGCGATCGTGAGCGAGACGGACGCCATGTAGTAGCGACAGAACTCGCCGCCGAGCGGCGCGTGCTTCGATCCGGGCCGCAGGCCGCCGAAGAGGCCGAGCATGTTGATACCCCGGCGCGCCATGCGCTGCTGGAGCTCGCTGCCGAACATCTTCGACATCGACGACTCCTGGTTCGGCACGAGGCCGCTCGCCTGCATCCAGGTCACGCGGTAGCCGAGGTAGCGCGCGACCTCGATCTCGATCGAGGTGTCCGCGAGCGCGAGTCGGTTCGAGGGATCCTCGACGATCGAGCGCCCCTTCGCGGCGGAGTCCGGCTGAGGCGCGTGCTGCATCATCCGCTGGTACGGCCCCAGCACCCCGGCCATCCGGTTGATGCCGCTCCGCTCGAAGTCGAGCGCGGTCGCGGCGACGTACCAGCCGCGGTTCTCGTCGCCGATCATGTTCGCCGCCGGCACCCGGACATCCTCGAAGAACGTCTCGTTGAAGCCGGACGCGTCGTGGATCTGGGTGATCGGGCGGATCGAGATGCCGGGGGTGTCCATCTTCAGCATGAAGTAGGAGACGCCCCGGTGCTTCGGGGCTTCCGGGTCGGTCCGGGTGAGGATGTGGATCCAGTCGGCGTACTGCGCGCCGGAGGTCCATATCTTCTGGCCGTTGATCACGAACTCGTCGCCGTCGCGGATCGCGCGCGTCTGGAGTGACGCGAGGTCCGAGCCCGAACCGGGCTCCGAGTACCCCTGGCACCAGTAGACCTCGGCGCTGGCGATCTTGGGCAGGTGCTCGCGCTTCTGCTCCTCGGTGCCGTGGATCATGAGCGTCGGGCCGACGCGGTCGGCGCCCTGGCCGCCGGTGGGCGCACCGTTCCGCGCGGACTCCTCCGCGAAGATCATCTGCTCCCAGTGGGTCGCGGCACCGCCGCCGTACTCCTTCGGCCACGCCATCGTGAGCCAGCCGTGGTCGGCGAGCGCCTTCGTGTAGGTCTGCGCCCGAGTGTCGCGTTCCTCGTGATTGTCGGGAGCGGAACCCCAGTTGGCGTCAATGAACTCCTGCACCTGCGTGCGGAACGTGCGGTGCTCGTCGCCCCAGGAGAAGTCCATCGATACCCCCTCGATGCCCGCCCGCGCGGGCCATGCAGCCGCGGCATCGTACCGCCGAGGGGGAGGACGTCGCGAATTCCGAGCAGCCGGACTCCGACTCGTCACGGTTGCTCGTCGAGAAAGACCTCCTCGATGCTCAGGTCGAACAACTTCGCGAGACGGAAGGCGAGCGGGAGGCTCGGGTCGAACTTCCCCTTCTCGATGGCGTTGATCGTCTGCCTCGACACATCCGTCCGCTCCGCCAGATCGGCCTGTGTCCAATCGCGTTCCGCACGAAGTTCCTTCAGGCGGTTCTTCATCGATAGCGAATGTGGCCAGCGAACGTGGCGATCACGTAGACAACGCCCATCAGCGCGGAGAGTAGCCCGACTTCGTCGCGGGCGATCAGGTCGGCGGAGTCGGCGACCACATAGGCGAATCCGACCACCCATCCCACGCCCAGGGTGATTGCGAGTGCGTCCTGCATGATCTTTCGCTGCAACTCATCGATTCCCTGAAGGTACCGGGCATGGGCGAAGATCCACCCGACGCCAGCGGCGAGATTGAGGGCGATGGCGCCCCAACTCAGCGCCGGCCGCGAATCCCAGACAAGTTCCGGGCCGAACCTTGCCAACGCGAGGGTGAGTCCCCAGGCGAGTGTCCAGAGCGCGAGCTGCGCGGTCCTCTTGATGGCGACCTCCTGGCCGCCTGTCTGATTGGATGCGTCCACGAATCCGTCCTTGTGCATGCTTGTCAAGTTTACTTGACATCTTAGGACGATGGAGCATCGTGTCAAGTTTCTTTGACATCGATCCAACGTTCTCGGTATGAGTGAGCCGAGCTCCACGCGATGATCACCGAGGCGAGCGCCGACCGATCCGGGCGTGCTTGAGACGCAGGCTGTTCGCCATCACCGACACACTCGAGAGCGCCATCGCGGCGGCGGCCACGATCGGGTTGAGGAAGCCGTCGTGGCCGAAGATCGGCTGCAGCGCGCGGGGCACCATGCCGACGTCCAGGACCTCCTGGAACACGAACCAGCCGAGGCCCGCCGCAACGGGGATGAGCAGGACGTTGTAGCCGAACGCCCACGCGAGGTTCTGCCACATGGTGCGCATGGTGGCCCGCGAGATCCGGATCGCCTGCGCGACCCCGCGGAGGTCGGCGCGCATGAGGGTGACCGGGGCCGCCTCCATCGCCACATCCGTACCGCTGCCGATGGCGATGCCGACGTCCGCCTGTGCGAGCGCGGGGGCGTCGTTGATGCCGTCGCCGACCATCGCCACGACTCCACCATCCGCCTGTACCGCACGGACGACCGAGGCCTTCTCGTCCGGCTTCACGTTCGCGCGGACCTCATCGATCCCGACGCGAGCAGCGACGGCGCGGGCGGTGCGCTCCGCATCGCCGGTCAGCATCACCACGCGCAGACCGAGCGCGCGGAGGTGCGCGACGCCCTCGGCGGCCGACTCGCGGACGCGGTCCGCGACGCAGATGACCCCGGCGGCCCTGCCATCGACGGCGACGAGGAGGGCGGTCTCACCGCGCTCCTGGGCCTGCTCGGCCTCGAACGTGAGGCGCATGCCACCTCGCGTGGTCCCGCCGACGCCGTGCGCTTCCATGAGGTCGGGGTTGCCGATGAGCACCTCGTGAGGCTCACCGTCGATCGTGACGGACGCCTTCACCCCGCGGCCCGGGTCCTCCTCGAAGGTCGCGGGCCACTCGAGGGCGGTGGCGCGACGCTCGGCCTCGCGGACGATTGCCTCGGCGTAGGGGTGCTCCGAGCCGCGTTCGGCGGAAGCCACGAGGCGCAACAGCGCCGACTCGTCGACGAGAGCGTCGGGCGCCATCGCGATCGAGACGACCTCGGGGCGGCCCTCCGTGATCGTGCCGGTCTTGTCCAGGATCACGGTGTCGATGTCGCGCGCACGCTGGAGTGCCTCGGCGTCGCGGATGAGGACTCCGAGTCCGGCCGCCCGGCCGAGGCCGACCATCACGGCGGTCGGTGTCGCGAGTCCGAGGGCGCACGGGCACGCGATGATGAGGACGGTGACGGCGTTGATGAACGCGACGGTGAACGCAGGCTCCGGGCCGAACGCCCACCAGACCGCGAACGTCAGCACCGCAATGACGAGCACCACCGGCACGAAGATCCCGGCGATGCGGTCAGCGAGCGCCTGGATCGGCGCCTTTGAGGTCTGCGCCTCTTCGACCAGCCGGATGATCCTCGCGAGCGCGCTGTCAACGCCGACGGCGGTCGCGCGCACGCGCAGGAGGCCGGTCGCGTTCATCGTCGCGCCGAACACGAGGTCGCCTGCCGCCTTCGAGACGGGGACCGACTCGCCCGTCAGCATCGACTCGTCGACGGTGCTGGAACCCTCGATCACCTCGCCGTCGACGGGGATCTGCTCGCTGGGGCGCACGAGGACGACATCGCCGGCCTGCACCGCGCGGACGGGAATCTCGAACGGCTCGCCGTCCTCGATCACGCGCGCGGTCTGCGGGCGGAGGTCGATGAGCGCGCGGACGGCGGCGGACGTGCGGCCCTTGGCGCGCGCCTCGAGCCACCGTCCGAGCAGCACCAGTCCGATGATCGCGGCGGACGCCTCGTAGTACGTGTGGGACTCGGCGCCGTGGACGCCGGTGAGCAGGTCAGGTGCGAACGTCGCGATGACGGAGTAGCCGAAGGCGGCCGAGGTGCCCACGGCGACCAGCGTGTTCATGTCGCTGACACCGTGGCGGGCGGCCTTCCAGGCGGCGCGGTAGAACTGCGCCCCGGCCCAGGCCTGCACCGGCAATGTGGCGAGGAACATGAGCGGATGGACGATCCGCAACGGGACATCCTGGGCCCACCCCACCTCGACCCCGGTGATCGCGTCACCGTCACGGAGCAGCATCCACGTCATCGAGACCGCCGCGATCACGAGCGCGAAGACCATGCGGTCGCGGAGGCGGCGCTCGTCGGCGAGGCGGTCGCGTTCGAGGTCGTCGCGGGCTTCGTCCTCGTCGCGGTCGGCGCCCGGCACCAGGAGGTCGTACCCGGCATGGTCGACAGCGCGGCGCAGCGTCTCGACGTCGAGCGCGCCGGACGCCTCCACGGTCGCCTGCTCGGTGGCGAGGTTCACAGAGGCGCGGGTGACGCCCTCGACGCTGTCGAGGGCGCGCTCCACCCGCCGGACGCAGGAGGCGCAGGTCATACCGCGCACGGCGAAGCGCAGACGCTCGGGCGCAAGGGGGGTTGTTGCTGAAGTGGTCATCGGACTACCGGTTCGCCATCTCGTACAGCTCGAGGAGCTCCGCGAACACCTCGTCCTGCCGTCCGCCCTCGACCGCCTCGATGACGCAGTGGTGGAGGTGCCCGTCGAGCACCTTCGTCTCCGCCTTCTCGATGCCGCGGCGGACGGCGTACATCTGCTTGAGGACGTCCACGCAGTACGTGTCCTCCTCGATCATCCGGCGCACCGACTTGAGGTGGCCCTCGACGTACGCGAGACGCTTCAGGACGTCGGCCTTGGAGTCGTGGTCCATCGCGCTAACCTCGCCGGGTCGCGAAGGCAGCCTCCATCGGCTGGCCCCACGGCATCTGCACTGCCTGGACGTTGACCTCGTACGCGTCGCCGAGGCGGGCGCGCAGGTGCGCGCCCGCCTCGGGCTCGATCAGCAGGTGGTGGTCGCAGCAGGACCCGAGGTCCTGAGCGGGCTTCGAGCGGTCGTAGGTGTAGTGCTCGGTCGTGCTGCCGCAGGGACAGGTGTACGTCACGGACGCGCCAGCCTCCGACTTCTCGATGGTGAAGGCGGGCGCGAACCCGACGGTGGACTCGGACTGCGCCGCACCCTCGGCTGCACGGGCGGGCGAGGCCGGGCCGAGCGGGTACCCCTCGGCCGCGAGCGCCTCGGCGACGCGGTCGAGCACGGCACCCTGTGCGACCTCGATGGCGAAGGACTTCGAGTCGGGGTCGCCCTCGAGGAACGTCGCGCCGTCGACCGTGGCGACCGTCTTCTGGATGGTGGCGATGCAGTGGTCGCAGGTGACGTCGGGCGCGAAGAGGGTGATCTGGGGCATTCGGGACTCCTTGCTATGGTGCAGGCGGACATCATACCCCTACCCCCCGGGTAGGGGTCAAGGCGAGGCAGAAACCCGGCAGCGAAGGTCACCGCGTTACCGTGGAAGTCGAAGCGCCTGGAGGCCCTCCGGCTCGATGAACCCTCGATTCCGCCTCCCGACCCCGTACACCTTCCGTGAACGCTGGCGCTTCCGAGGCCCGCGCGCCGCCAACCACCCGATGACCTCGTTCCAGACGAGGATGCTCGGGACGCCCTCGCAGAAGTGGTTCTACTTCGACGGGATCCTCTCCTCGATCGGCGATGTGCCGTACGTCCAGTTCATCGCGGTCTACGCGATCGCGCTCGGCGCCTCGGACGCGGAGATCGGGCTGATCTCGATCGCGATGGGCCTGGCGGGCGTCCTCGCGCTGGTGCCGGGGATCCGGATCGCGGAGCTCACGAACTCGCGGAAGTGGATCGTGCTCTGGACCGGCGGCGGCGCGGGACGCGTCGCGCTGCTGGTGATCGCGCTCTCGCCGCTGTTCATGCCGAGTCCGATCGCGGCGTTCTGGCTGATCGTCGGGACGGTATTCGTGCGGTCGTTCCTGCAGAACGCGGCCCATCCCTCGTGGGTGTCTCTGCTGGCGGACATCATCCCGCTGGACCTCAGGCGGTTCTACGTGACGCAGCGCATGCTCGCGGTCACGGTGGCGGCGGCCATCGCCGCGCCGCTCACGGGGTTCGGCATCCGCCTCATCGGGGGCGTCGAGGGGTTCCAGTGGATCTTCGCCACCTCGGCAGGCATCGGCGCCGTCGCCTGGTACGCGTACTACCGCATCGAGGAGCCCGTCCGTCCGCCACGGAGCGAGCGTCCGAAGGGCTCGACGCGCGGGCTCCTGCGCGACCGCCTGTTCATCCGATATCTGCTGGCGCTGCTGCTCCTGAACACGACCACGATGATCGTGGGGCCGTTCCTGATGGCCTACTTCATCCGCGACCTCGGCGGGTCGGTGTCGGACGTGGGGCTGTTCGCGACGCTGGAACAGGTCGCCGCCGTCGGGAGCCAGTTCCTCCTCGGCGTGTGGGTCGCGAAGATCTCGTCGGAGCGGCTGTTCCGCTGGGTGCTGTTCTTCCCCGCGCTCATCCCGGCGCTCTGGTTCGTGGCAGCGGAGCCGTGGCAGGCGGCGTTCGCGTTCGCGGCCGGCGGGCTGGTCTGGGCGGTCTACAACGTGGCGATCTTCAACCTCCTGATGGAGTACGCCCCGAACGAGAACATCCCGCGGTACGCCTCCGTGCAGCAGATCGTGATCCTGTTCTCGCAACTCCTCGGGCCGATCATCGGCACCGTGATCGTTGCGGCGTGGGACATCCGCGTCGCGATGGTGGTGTCGATCGTGGGACGCCTGCTCGCGGCGCTGGTGATGTTCATCCCGGTGCGGTGGATCCCGGCGATCCGGACGCCCGGAGTGCCTCCGCTCCCGCCGGGCTCAGTCACCGTCCCCTCGCAGCCCCTCGACACCGACCCCGCGAGGTAAGTCGCGGTGGGTGCGAGGTAGCGCGCACCCCGGCCCGGATGCGGGTCGTGGTGCATAGCGGCCCGCGGCGGATACTGCACCATCGACCCGACAGGATCCGTCATGGCGAGCAAGCCTCCGGACGAACTCGATCCCTCACCTCCCTCCGACCAGAGTCGCGAGGAGGTGCCGCGCGGACTCGCGCCGGTCATCGGCGGGCCGTTCGTCTCGCTGAGGGACCGCGACTACCGGCTGCTGTGGTTCGGCACCGTGTTCGTCGGCTTCGGCCAGTGGGGGCAGCAGATCGGCCTCAACTGGCTGGTGTTCCTGCTCACCGACTCGGCGGTGCAGCTGGGCGCGGTCTCCTTCGCGGGCGGGATCCTGTCGTTGTTCCTCACCCCGTTCGCGGGCGTGATCGCGGACCGCTACCCGCGGCGCATGATCATCCTGCTCGCGACGATCGCCGGCGCCCTGCAGTCGACGGTGCTCGCCGTCCTCGTGCTCACCGACACGGTCGAGGTCTGGCACGCGTACGTCTTCGCGATCCTCACGGCGACGACCCAGGCGATGAACAACCCGGCACGCCAGGCATACGTAAACGACGTGTCGAGCCCGGAGACGCTGCCGAACGCGATCGCACTCAACTCGATCGCGCAGAACGCCTCCCGCATCGTCGGGCCGCCCCTCGCGGGGCTGATCGCCGGCTGGAACGTGGGCGCGGCGTTCGCGTTCGTAGCGATCGTCCGCGTCGGTGCGGCGGTCCTCACGATGATGCTCTCCGCCCGGGAGAGCGTCCGCGAGGACAGCCGAGGCAACCCGCTCCGCCTGATCTTCCGCGGCTTCGCCTACCTCGCCGGTGAGGCGGACCTCCGCGCGCTGTTGCTGGTAAACGCGATCACGGCGCTCTTCGTCTACCCGTATATCTCGTTCATGCCGGTCTTCGCGGAGCGCGTCTTCGGCAGCGGCGCGTCCGCCTACGGCCTGCTCGTCTCGATGATCGCGGTCGGTTCGATCTTCGGGCTGCTCGGGCTGGCGTGGCTGCCGAACCTGCGGCATCGAGGGCGCTGGATGCTCATCGGGTTCGTGGGGTACGAGGTGTTCCTGATCGCGTTCGCGCAGGCGCCGACGCTCATCCTCGCGATGGTCGCGGTGGCCCTCGCCGGGTTGTTCTTCGGCGTGGGATCGGCGCTCAACCAGACGCTGTTCCAGGTGCTGGTGCGCAACGACATGCGCGGACGCGGGATGGCGTCGCTTCAGGTGGCCGGTGGACTTTCGCCGATCGGCGCGCTCTCCATGGGGTTCCTCATCGAGGCGATCGGCATCCGCCTCGGCGTCGCGCTGCACATCAGCGTGGCGCTGGTCTGCATCCTCCTGGTCATCGCCTTCAGCCGTTCCCTGAGGCGTCTCGAGTAGCCCGAGGGCGGCCCCGGCGGGCGTGACGCCGGTGGGGTTGTGCCGCGGCGGATAATGCTCGTCATACCGGGGAGGTCACTCCGAGCCCCGGCAACCCAGAGGGCAACGCCGTGGCCGTGATCGCGCCACCAACGCAACCCAACGAGGCTCCACCTCCGCCGAAGCAGGGGCCTCTGGTCTCGTTCAAGGAACGAGACTTCCGCTGGCTGTGGATCGGCACCATCACCATCGGGTTCGGTCAGTGGGGCCAGCAGATCGGCCTCAACT
The DNA here is from genome assembly GCA_964414675.1 of uncultured Dehalococcoidaceae bacterium. GTDB lineage: Bacteria > Chloroflexota > Dehalococcoidia > UBA2979 > UBA2979 > W-Chloroflexi-9. Next base: position 29,204 of record CAYPYF010000002.1, on the reverse strand, counting down.
GGCTGGTCTACGTTCTGACGGGGTCGGCCGTGCAGATGGGGGCCGTCACCTTCGTGGGAGGCCTCGGCGCGCTGTTCGTCACGCCATATGCCGGCGTGCTGGCGGACCGCTACTCGCGGCGGAAGGTGATGCTGATCTCCGGCATCTTCGGCGCCGCGCAGGCAGGGGTCCTCGCGGTCCTCGTGCTCACCGACCTCATCGAGGTCTGGCACGCGTACGTCTTCGCGATCCTGACGACGTTCACGCAGGCCATCAACCAGCCCGCCCGCCAGGCATACGTCCACGACGTCTCCACGCCGGAGACGTTCTCGAACGCCATCGCCCTCAACTCGATCGCGCAGAACCTCTCGAGGATCATCGGCCCGCCGATCGCCGGCGTCATCGCGGTGTGGAACGTGGGGGCGTGCTTCGTCTTCGTGGTCACCGTGCGCGCCATCGCCTCGCTCGCCACGTGGCTGATGCGGGAGCGTCCGCAGGACAAGCCCGTCGGTGGACGCAACCCCACGAGGCAGGTGCTGGACGGGTTCGCGTACCTCTTCGCGCAGCCGCGGCTGCGACTGCTGCTCGCGATCAACGCCGTCCCGGCGCTGCTGGTCTATCCGTACATGAACTTCATGCCGATCTTCGCGGACGAGGTCTTCGGGCAGGAACGCGCCTACGGGTTCCTCGTCGCGATGATCGCGGTCGGCTCGATCATCGGGCTCTTCGCCCTCGCGTGGTTCGGCGAGGTGCGTCGCAAGCCACAGATCATGCTGGGCTGCTTCCTCGTCTACCTCATGCTGCTGCTGGTGTTCAGCCGGCAGGACGTCCTGATCTTCGGGCTGCTCACCCTCGCGACCGCGGGTGTGTTCCACGGGACCGCCCTGGCACTGAACAACACCGTGTTCCAGAGCGAGTTGCGCCCCGATATGCGCGGCCGTGGCATGGCCGCCTGGCAGATCGGGATGTCGCTGATGCCGCTGGGAGGCCTCCCGATGGGGCTCCTGATCGCGAACTTCGGCATCCAGAACGGCGTCGCGATCTCGCATGCGCTCTGCCTGGTCTTCTTCGTCTTCGTCGCGCTGTTCGGGCGTCCGCTGACGCGGTCCGAGTGAGGCGACCCGCGCGTCGAGGGCTATGCTCGCTCGCATAGCGAGGAGCCGTGTGATGCCGCCACCGATCGTCCACACCGTCTACCACCCGGGCGCCGAGGGCCCGCTGCCCACGGTGATCGCCATCCATGGGCACGGCGCCAACGGCTTCGACCTCCTCGGCCTCGCGCCGTACATCGGCCAGGGGCGGGTGCTCACGCTCTGTCCGGAGGCGTCGTACGTCCTCCAGCCGGGACTGCTCTCCTTCACCTGGTTCAATACCGTCCCGCCCCAGCAGCGGAGCGAGCACGAGTTCGAGCGGGTCGCGAAGCAACTGCGCGAGTTCATCGACTGGGGCGTCCCCGCCTATGGAGGCGACCCGGAGCGCGTCGTGGTGCTCGGCTTCTCGCAGGGCGGGTCGCTCGCGTACCGCCTCGGCCTCGGGGAGCCTCGACGCTTCCGCGGGGTCGCGGCGCTCTCGACGTGGCTCCCGCCCGAGGCAGAGACGCACGCCGACAGGGAGGCGCTCGACGCGCTCCAGCTGTTCGTGCAGCACGGGTCCGACGACCCGATGATCAACGTGGACCGCGCGCGCGACTCGCGAGAGCGGCTGGTGGCCCTCGGCGTGACCCCCATCTACCACGAGTACGCGATGGCGCACGAGATCCGGCCGGAGAGCCTCAGCGACCTCAACGGGTGGCTGGAGGAGGTCCTGGACCTCGCCCCGGCACACTTGCCGGCGGAGTAAGCAACGCGGGTGGTCGCGCGTGTAGACTTCCGGCGCCCGCTCCCAGTCCATCGACGGGAGACGCGCGAGGAGGACTCACCATGACCACTGCCACCAACTATCTCGACGACATGAAGGCATGCGCGGAGGCGATCGGCCTCGAGGCGCCGGAGTTTGTCCAGCCGACCGACCACACGGTCCACCTCAACGGCATCGACTTCCACTACCTGGACTGGGGCAACGCCCACCTCCCGCCGCTGGTGCTGCTGCACGGCGGATCGCTGACGGCGCACACGTGGGACATGGCAGCCCTCTGGCTGCGCCAGCACTACCACGTCATTGCCCTCGATCAGCGCGGACACGGCGACACCGGGTGGACGCCCGACGACCAGATCGACCAGGACAACAGCGACCTGATGGCGGCGGACACCGAGGCGTTCATCAACTACCTCGCGTTCCCGCGGGTGATCCTCTGCGGGATGTCGATGGGCGGGATGAACTCCCTCCGTTACTCGCCGACGCACGCGGAGCGCCTCTACCGGCTGATCGTCGTGGACATTGCTCCGGTCACCATGCAGGAGGGCATCCTGGAGATGGAGGCCTTCCGCAAGGAGACGGAGACGATGCGGAACTTCGAGGACTTCGTGGAGCGGGCGGTGAAGTTCAACCCGCAGCGCAAGCCGGCGCACCTGAAGTACTCGCTGCTGCATTCGCTCAAGCAGGTGGAGGACGGCTGGACCTGGAAGCAGGACCACCGTCGCCGCGCCTCGATGGAGGGGCTCACCGAGGAGCAGCAGCAGGCCGCCCGCAAGGAGCGCGCCGAGTCGCTCTGGTCGGACGTCCGAGGCATCACGACGCCCACGCTGCTGATGCGTGGCGAGATCAGCAAGATCCTCTCGAAGGAGTCCGCCGACGAGATGGTGAAGGAGATGGTGGATGCCGAGCAGGTGGTGATCCCGAACGCCGGCCACTCCGTGCAGGGCGACAACCCGCAGGCGTTCGCCCGCGAGCTCCACGCCTTCATCGAGCGGCGTGGCCTCGAGGGGTAGCGCGGCGGCGATCGGGACGGTCTCAGCCGCGAGGACCGCGCCACCCCCACCCCAACCCTCCCCTCAAGGGGGAGGGGGCCGGATTTCGGAGGGAACGGTTAGAAGCCGTCCATGACGTGCGGGCGGTAGGCCGTCGCGAACAGGCGGTCGGCGGTCCGCAGGGCGCTGGTGCTGCCCTCGACGCGTCCGGCGCGCGCGAGGGCGGTCGCTGTGCGGTAGCCCGAGTAGAGCGAGCTGAGGGCTGCCACGGGCATCGTGAGCTGGGGCTTCGTCCGGACACGCTTCACGGTTGCCGAGCCGCCCTCGACGGTGACGCGGTACGCGCCGTCGTTCCAGGGGCACAGCGAGTCCTCGATGCCGAGCGTGACGCTGCCCTCGGCGTCCGGCTCGTAGCCCCGCGCCTCGATCGCCGGGGCGACATCGACCATCCGTAGCCACATCGCGTCGCCGGTGCGGCGGCGGAGGGCGCGCGGCTCGAGAAGCAGGTCTCCGGCGATGTCGTCCTCCGGCGCCCACTCGAACTTCACGGTCTTCACCAGGTCATGGGCGCGGATGAAGTTCCAGAGCGCGCGCCACGTCGCCGCGTCCGGGGCGACGAAATCCTGCGTCTTCAGCTCCTGGCTGGGGCCTGGCTCGAACGCGACGTGCTGGTCCTTCGTCCGATACGCGACGTAGCCGCGCGCCTTGCCGGACGCGTCCCGCGCGATCACGAGGAAGACGCGGGCGTCCTGCTTGCGCTCGTACTCCCAGTACCACTGATGCGCGCGCCACCAGTCGTCGTCGCGATCGATGATGAGGTTGCGGGGGGCCGCGTAGGCCGCGTACATGCGCTGCACGTCGGCGCGCACCTCGAGATCGTTCCAGTCCGCGAGGGTGACCGTGTAACCCTCGTCCACCTCTTCGCGCAGCGCAGCCCGCGTCGGCTCGAACTCGTACGAGGTGTGCGCGGAGGCGAGGCCGTAGCCGTAGCGCTGGTAGATCGCACCGAAGGACGCCCACAGCATCGCGATCGGCTGACCGCTGTCGCGATGCCACTCCAGGGCCTTCGTCATCACCCGTCGCTGCAGCCCTCGGCGGCGATAGCCGGGGTCCGTACCGACCGTCGTCACCCCGGCCGTGGGGACCGGGCGACCGTTCACGCGCACGCTGAATGGAAAGACGCCGAGCGACGAGACCGGGACGCCCTGGTGCACGGCGGCGAGCACCCACTCCGGCTGCATCCAGGCGTCTGCTCCCAGGAGTCGGGCAGCCGAGTCCTCGAACCATTGCGGGTCGGACGCGAAGACGTACTGCACGAGGTCGTTGAACGCCGGCATGTCCTGAGGCGTGAGGTGTCGGATCTCGATGTCCACGGAACGGACTCCCTCTGCGCTTCGTACGCGCTGGCTCCGGGGCGCCCACCGGACGCACGAGGTGACAACGCGACACGGGCGCGAGGGGTTGCCTTGGACTGACCGAGGACAGGTGCGGCTAGGCGGACGTGACTGGGACGCCTTCCTCGGACCAGACGACGCCACTCGCCCGGAGGCGTGCGACCTCGGTGGCGTCGAAGCCGAGTTCATCGAGAAGCGCGTCCGACTGCTCGCCTGCCAGCGGCGCCGAGACGATGCGGTTCGGGGTGCCGTGCATCCGCGCCATGGGGCCGTGTCGCTCGAACTCACCGTGCAGCGTGTGCTCCACGGTCTGCTTGAACTCGTTGACCGCCACCTGCTCCGCCTCGTGCCAGTAGTCGCCGGGCATCGGGCCGTCGGCCTGGCAGCAGCCGAGGCCGGCCGCACCGAGCAACTGCTCCCAGTGCGCCGTGGTCTCCCGCGCGAAGAGCGCGTCGAGGATCGTCGTGAGTGCCTCGGCGTTCTCGGTGCGCGCCTCGCGGCTCGCGAAGCGAGCGTCACCGGCCAGGTCGGACACGGCGAGGCGGACGAACTCGTCCCACTCCACGTCGAGCGGCAGGCAGAGCACCACCCAGCCATCGCTGGTCTGGTACAGCCGGTTGAGCGGGCCCAGGCCACGGAGCTCAGGGTCGAGGGCCGGGCGCGTGGCCTTGCCCGGGTAGGTCAGGAAGTCGTCCCAGTTGGCGTAGGCGTTCGCGCCCATCATGTCGACGAACACCTCCTGGCCGACGCCGTGCTTCGCGCGCGCCATGAGCGCAAGCGTCACGGTGGCCGCGACGACCGCCGAGGTGTTCGGGTCCGGGTTCACCTCGTTCGCGCGGAAGAGGCGGCGGGCGCCCTCGCGCAGTTCGGGGATCGACGTGCCGGTGGGCATGACGCCGGCCTGCCACCCCGCGCCGCCGAGGGCTGCGCCGGGGATCGGGTGCGTCGCGGGGCGGTGGGCACTCGGGCCCAGCGGGCCGTAGCCGTTCACGTTGACGTAGATGATCCCCGGGTTCGCGGCGACCGCGTGCTCGTACGACATCCCGAGGCGGGCCGGCACGCCGGGCCGGAAGTTGTGCACGATCACGTCCGCCTGCGCGATCAGGCGGCGGACGACCTCCTGCCCGTCGTGGGCCTTGAGGTCGATCGCGATGCTTTCCTTGCCGCCGTTGGTCTTGATCGCGCCGAGGCCGCCGTTGCCCATCCAGCGCCACGGGTCGCCACCGACCTGCTCCACCTTGATGACGCGCGCGCCGAGGTCGGCGAGGTGCGTGCAGCCGAGGGGCGCCGCGATGATCGTCGAGAAGTCGAGGACCGTGATGCCCTCCAGTGCTCCGCCCTCCGGGCCGCTGGAGACGTTCGGCTGCCACGCCTCGCGCGGCTGGTCGAGGATCGACTGGTGCTCGCCGATGGCGGGCACGGCGTCTGTGATCTCGGCAGGCGTCGCCGTCATGCGCGCGAGCGGACCGATGAGCTTCTTGCCGCCGGGGAACTCGACGACGTGGCCGTTCTCGACGAGGTCGGGGTCGCTGAGCGCCTCCTGCGTGGTCTGGAACAGCGTGGAGACCACGCCGCCGTTCTCTACGAAGATGCGCTGCCACTCGGCGGAGTCCTTCTCGCGCATGCGCATGAACATGCGGTCGCGGAAGGCCTCACGGTCCTCCTCGGCCCAGGTCGCCGGCGAGCCCTGGAAACGGGGGTCGCCGAAGATGTCGACGAGGTCGGCGCTGGCGACGAAGTTGTCGAAGAGGTGCTGCAGCAGGTTGCCCAGCTGGATCCACTTGCCGTCGCTGGCCATGACCGGCTGGTAGTTGATGGTGGGCAGCCGCCCGGTGGCGCCGGGAGGCCCGGCGTCCTTCCACTTGTCGAAGTCGCGCGACATCAACGAGGCGAGCGCGAACCCGGCCATGTCGTACGGCATGAGGCCCTGGAGGAGGCTCGTCTCCACGAGCTGGCCGAGGCCCGTGCGCTCGCGGGCGACGAGGGCGGCGACGGTGCCCATCACGGTCGCCTGTGCGGCGGCGTGGTGGGTCACGTGCAGCGCGGAGAAGACCGGCCCCGGCCGCGGCACGGTGCCCTCGAAGGCGATCATGCGCCCCCCCTTGGCGGCGACGATGCTCTCGTACGGCGGGAGGTTCGCCGAGGGGCCTTTCGGGCCGAACGCGGTGAGGTGTGTGTAGACGAGGCCGGGGTTGCCGGCGCGGAGCGTCTCGTAGTCGGCCCCGAACGGACGGTCCGTACCCGGCCGGAACGAGGAGACCACGACATCGGCGGTGTCCACGAGCGCCTTGAGGCGCGCCTGAGCGGCGGGCTGGGAGAGGTCCAGCGCCACGCTCTGCTTGCCGCGCAGCCACATGGGCGCGCTGGCCATCCAGCGGAACGGGTCGCCCGAGGGCTGCTCCACCTTGATGACCTCGGCGCCGAAGTCCGCCATCACCATGGTCGCGATGCCGCCGGCCGGCCCGGAGGACAGGTCGATGACGCGGATGCCGTCGAGTGGTCGAGGCCCTACGGATGGCATGGGGACGCTCCTCCCGGTACCCGCTCGGCGGTGGGTCATTCCATGGACGGGTATGGGCATGTTAGGAGGCGAGGCGTGCATGTCCAGCGGCGTGTACTAGACCGCACTGGCGCGGCATTCCCAGATGCGCTTCGTCCGCCTGCCTCGGTCGATCGCGAGGTGCCCAAGGACTTCAGCGACGAACAGGCCACCGAGGACCTGGGAGGTCGGGCTCATCGCTAGCGGATCGCCGTCACCATCGCCGCGCCCGCCTCGCGGGAGACGCGGCGTCCGAGGTCGGCCGTCACGGCGCTGAACGAGGCGACCGCGGCCGCTTCGCTCACGCGCAGCGCACCGCGCCCGGCGAGGCGTGCGGCGTCGCCCGGATGTGCGGTCACGGTGGCCTCGCGGAACCCTGCGTCGATCAACGCCTCGGCCAGCCAGTCCGGCGTCCAGCGGCGCAGTTCCATGGACGAGGACGCGAGGGCGTACGGCGCGAGCCGCTCGAGGATCACCACGGCGCTCAGACCCTCGACGGCGGTCTCGCCGTACACGCGGGGCGCGTCCGCCGTCTCGATGAGCGCCTCGCGATGCGCCGCGACCGCCGGGCCGGTCGCGGGCAGCACCATCACGTAGCGGCGCTCGCGCGCGGCCTCCTGGCTGCGGCGGGCGTAGGTGAAGAGCAGGCAGTCCACGCCCTCGGTGAGGGTCATCGTCTCGACCTCCTCGGCGGGGAGCGCCCAGACCTGCGACTGCACGCGGAGGATGCCCTCCGGGCGAAGGACGCGGGCGAGCTCGCGCATCGCGACCTCCGGCTCGGCGCACTCCTCGAGTGAGTGGGACGCCACCGCGAGGTCGACCGAGCCGCTGCGGACGGGCAGCGCCACGCCGTCCCCCGCGACGAACGAGGCGTTGCGTGCGCCGCGACGGAAGGCATTCGCGCGGCAGACCGCCACCCGCCGCGGCGAGGGGTCGACGCCGAGGACGAGCGCGCCGTCCAGCCGCTCGGCGAGCGGGATCGAGGGCCACCCGTCGCCGGGGCCGAGATCAAGGACCCTGTGGAGGAGAGGCAGAGCCCTCACCCCATCCCTCTCCCCGTGTGGGGAGAGGGGGTCGGAGGTGGTCGCCCGGCCCTTCGTCCTCGATGCCGGCATCTGCGACGCGAAGTCCTCGATCAGCGCGGCATAGTGCCAGTGGTGCTCCTGGCGCGGGTCGTACGCGACGTCGACGCCCGGGAGGTTGCCGCTGCTCCAGAGCCGCGTCCGCTCGTACAGCGCCCGCGCGGACGCACTCGCCTCGGGCGGCACGAGGTCGCGCCAGCGCCGCTCGGTGAGCGTGAGGTCCTCGATGCGTCCGCCGGAGGGTTCCATGGGCCGCTGCATGGATGGAGCGTGGCACAGGCGGACGGCAACGGAAACGGCCCCGCAATTGCGGAGCCGTTTCACGTCGTCAGTTGCCTCGGACGGTGGTCAGTCGACGCGGGCCGTGGCGTGACCGGTGGCGACGGCGGTGCCGTCCTCCTTCACGGTCTCGACCTCGAGGTCGACGAGCTTCTGGCCGCCCTCCTCGCGGATCTCCTTCACCGTGGCCTTCGCGGTGAGCGTGTCACCGGGGAAGACCTGCGAGACGAAGCGGACGCCGAACTTCGTGAGTCGGCCATCGCCCACCCAGTTCGTGAGCATCTTGCCGGTCAGGCCCATCGTGAGCATGCCGTGCGCGAAGGCGCCCGGGTACCCGGCGTCCTTCGCGAAGATCTCGTCCGTGTGGAGCGGGTTGTAGTCGCCGGAGGACCCGGCGTACTGGACGATCTGGGTGCGGGAGAGGTCGTAGCAGACCTGCTCCTCGTGGACCTGTCCGACCGAGAGGTCGCCAGCCTTGAGTGCCATCGTCGTCCTCCTAGCCCTGCGTCGCCGGGCGCTCGGTGCGGACACCGACGGAGCGCGCGGTAATCACGAGGTTGTCGTCCTGGTCGTAGTACTTCGTGATGGACTCGCTGAAGATCAGCTTGCCCGCACGCCGGCCCTCGCGCTCCCAGGTCTCACCCGGCTCGCGCTCCCAGTGCAGCACCATGCCGGGCGTGAGCGGCCGGTGGTACTCGTAGTGCTGCTCGGCGTGGAGGCCACCGCCTCCACCGCCACCCGCGCCCGCGCCCGGCTGCTCGGGCGGTTTCGGGGCGCCCGAGCCACGCGGCTCCTTGCCGGACCCGAACCAGTGCTGCCCAATCTTCGGGCGCAGGCCGTAGTCCTCCGTGAACTGTGCCGAGGCCTGCACGAAGGTGGGCGGCGCAATGACCCGCCCCGGCTCGGTGCCCTTCGCGTACTCCTCGTCGCTATAGATCGGGTTCGCGTCGCCCACGGAACGGGCGAAGAGCAGGATGTGTCCTGCCTCGATTGGGAACTGGTCGGCCATCTGATCCCCCTTCATTCAGAGTCGTGTCGGTATTCAGAGCCGTGTTGGCATCCCCGTGCGCTCACGCCTGCGCGCGGAGCGTAACGAATCCGGACGGCGCGTCTACCCTCCCACCGCCGGCGCAGCCTCCGCCGCGACTGCCGGGGCCGAGGTCGGCGTCAGGTCGACCTCGACCGGGACGGGTGGCTCAGGACGCTGGGACTCAGGCCGCTGGGGCTCCCGTGACAGGAAGATCAGCGACCCGCCGAGGACGTACGCGAGCGCGAGGCCGGCGAACGCCGGGCCGTACGAGCCGGACGCGTCGTAGTAGAGCGCCATCGAGATCGGCCCCAGCGACCCGAGGAGGATCGTCACGGGCTGTCCCACGCTCCGGACCGCTCCCAGGTAGCGACGCCCGAAGTACCTCGCCCAGACGAACTCGCCGATGGGGATCGTGCCGCCGAACCCGAACCCCCAGGCGAGGAACCCGACCGCCAGCAGCGGCAGCGCCCCCGCGTCCACAGCCGCGATCAGGATCGCCACCCCGGTCGCACTCGCGAGGAACGCCGACGCCGCGACGTGACGGATTGGGAACCGCTGGAGGGCGAAGCCCCACACGAACTTCGACGAGAAGTTCGCGAGACCCACGGCGGCGAAGCTCGATGCCGCCTCGGCGCGTGTGAACCCTCCGTCCGTGGCGAACGGGATGACGTGGACCAGGAGGGCGGAGACGGCGCCCATGTTCAGGCCGAACCCGACCACCAGCATCCAGAGCGCGCGGGTCCGCACTGCCTCGTGCCGGGTGTAGGAGTTCGCGAAGTCGCGCCGGGTCGCCTCGCGCTGGGCGAGTTCGCGCTCGGTGACCTCGTCGTCCTCGCGCTTGCCGTCCGGCAGCAGGCCGTAGTCCTCCGGCATCCGCCGCATGAGGAGGGCGACCGGGATGACGAGCAGCCACACCATCACGCCCATCACGAGGTAGCCCGTCCGCCAGCCCTCGGCGTCCACGACCCGAGTCATGAGCACCGGCATGACCAGGGAGGCCAGCGAGACGCCCATCGAGCCAATGGTGATCGCCCAGCCTCGACGCACCACGAACCACTTCGAGAGCGTCACGTTCACGACCAGCGGGCCGACCATCGCGAAGCCGAGGCCACCCGCAATGGACTGGAGGGCGATGAACTGCCAGACCTCGTCCACCCTCGAGATCGCCGCGAGGGCGAGGCCGTACGTGACGCCGCCGATGAGCATCAGCGGGCGCGCGCCGTAGCGGTCGACGAACGGGCCGACGAAAAAGCCGGCGACGCCACCGGCGACAAACGCGGCCGACGTGCCGAGCGTGTAGTCCGCCGCCGCCCACCCGAGGTCGTCGGTCATCGGGCGGAGGAACACGCCGGAGATCTGGCCCGCGACCCCCATCGCCGCGAACTGCCCGACCACTGCGCCGAGCACGATCCACCAGCCGTAGTAGATCCTCGGCCGTGCGCGAGGCCCACCGAGTGGTGACGCAGATGTGCGGGCCATGGATGCCTCCGCGATCACGGACAGGAGTCAGTTGCGAATTAATACTCACTACGCGCCGCGATGTCAACGGATCAGGCAGGGACGGAGGGATATCTGCAGAGCGTGGGCGCCTAGAAGAGGCTGCCGTTCCGGATCGAGCGCTCGATGGCGTAGACCACCAGGAGGACCGCCGCGACGGCGAGCCACTTCCAGTAGAACTTCCCGGGGTCTTCGAGCAGGTTCATGGCCCTCAGCCTACCGGTGCCGCGGACGAGGTGCGAGCGCCGGCGCCGGATCAACGGACGACCGAGGCGCCTCGACCACACTACGATCAGCGCAATGTTCGATCCCCGTCCCCCGCACGCCAGGACCTCCCCCAACTCGCCCGGCACCACGCCCGTGGCTGAGCCGATCGAGCGCACAGACGTCGTCCCGGAGCACCTGAGCCGCCTGGTCCTGATCGACGACAACGAGCACACGTACGAGTACGTCATCGAGATGCTCGGCGCGGTCTTCGGGTACGGGACGGAGAAGGCCTTCGCCCTGGCCCGGCTGGTGGACACGCAGGGACGCGTGACGCTGATGACGGGGTCCCGGCCGGACTGCGAGGCGAAGCAGTCGCAGGTGCACGCCTACGGCGCCGACCCCCGCATCCCGACCTCGAAGGGTGCGATGACCGCGATCATCGAGGACGCCGGCACCGCACCAGGCTGAGCCCCGGGTGGCGGGACGGCGACTAGCCGGAGGGGTTGGTAGAGTCGCCGGGCGCGCGTGCGACAGGCGCGACGTGCGCGCTGATGGGTCGGTGCATCGTGGACCTCGCTGAGTACGCCCTGCTGGCCGTCGCCGCGGCAGTCGCCGGCGCGATCAACGCCGTCGCCGGTGGCGGATCGCTGGTGTCGTTCCCGGCCCTCGTCGCGGTCGGCTACCCGGCGAAGGTCGCCAACATCACCAACACGGTCGCGCTGTGGCCGGGGTACATCGGCGGGTCGTTCGGATACGCGGCGCAGCTGAGCGGCCAGCGCCGCCGCGTCCTGGTGCTGACGGTCCCCAGCATCCTCGGCGCGCTGGTCGGCTCCGCGATCCTGCTCTACACGCCGGAATCGTCCTTCGAGGCGATCGTCCCGTTCCTCATCCTGTTCGCCGCCGCGCTGATGGCGCTCCAGACCCGCCTCGCGGCGTTCGTCGCGCGGTATCGCCCGGAGCGCAAGGACACGGACGCGAACGTCGAGGTGCTCCTGGGCGTCTTCGGCCTGGCGATCTACGGCGCCTACTTCGGGGCGGGACTCGGGATCCTCACCCTCGCGGTGCTGGGCATCCTGCTCCCGGACGACCTCCACCGGTCGAATGCGCTGAAGGGGTTGCTCTCCGCGATCATCAACGCGGCCGCGGTGGTCTACTTCGCGATCTGGGGGCCGGTGGAGTGGGCCCCGGCCGCCGTAATGGCGGTCGCGGCCCTCGCTGGCGGCTACTACGGCGTCGGCCTCGCCAGGAAGCTGAGCCCGAAGTACCTGCGCGCCGTGGTGATCGCCTACGCGGTGGTGGTCGCCGTCGTGATCCTCGTGCGGTAGGGGACGGGTCAGCGGAGGGCAGACAACCTGTCCGTCGTCCGCCGTACGCTGCCGCTGTGGATACTCGCATCCCATCGCTCCACCAGCCCGCGGCGTCGCGGGCGACCTCGGACGCTCCAGTACGCGAGGCTGACCTCCGCACGATCGAGGAGACCCTCCCGCCGTACTGGGTGGTGCTGCACAACGACGACCACAACGCGATGGACCACGTCGTCCACGCGCTGCTCGTCTCGGTGCCGGAGCTGGACATCGAGCAGGCGGCGGAGGTGATGCTGACCGCGCACCTCCGAGGGGAGGCGGACGTGATCTCGTGCCCCCTCGAGCGGGCGGAGCTCTACCGCGACCGGCTCAAGTCGCACGGGCTGACGGCCACGATCCGGAAGGCGTAGGCGGCCGCGGCGCTAGTCCGTGGCGGGGGTTGTGGGGGCTCGCACCGGCGTCGGCGGTTGCTTCACGAGCGAGACGATGAGCGCGCCCACGAACCAGCACCCGGCGACGCCGAAGAACACGCCGACGTAGTTGCCGACCGCATCGCGGTAGTACGCCACGATGAGCGGCGACGTCGCGCCGATCGCAAGCGCGAGCGGCATCGCCATGCTCCGCACCTCGCCGATGTAGCGCCGGCCGAAGTAGGACGCCCAGATCGTCTCCTGCAGCGGGATCTGCCCGCCGAACCCCCACCCGAGGAGCATGAAGGCGACGAGCAGCGGGAGGAGGAGCCCGGCGTGGGCGAACAACACGACGAGCGACATGCCGGTACCCGCCAGGACGAACGCCGCGGCGGCGCCGCGGTTCGGAGCCCAGTGGTCGGTGGTCCAGCCCCAGAACGGCTTGCAGATCAGCGCGGAGGCAGACATCACCGCGACGAGCAGCGCCGCTGTGCCAGACGAGAAGGACTCGTCCACCAGGAACGGCAGCATCTGGACGAGCACCACCTGGATGCCCACCCCGCCGATGCCGAAGCCCAGCACGATCAGGTAGAGCGCCTTCGTGCGCATCGCCTCGCGTCGGGTGAAGGAGTTCTCGAAGTCGGCGCGCACCGCCGCGCGCTGGAGGCCCTGCGGCGAGTTCTCGTCGCCATCGTCCTCACCGGTGAGTCCGTCCGGAAGCCATCCGTAGTCCTCCGGCTGGCGGCGCATGATGAACGCGATCGGGATCACCGTGCAGAGCGCGATGAGCCCCAGGAGACGCCACGCGGTCTGCCAGCCGAAGGTATCGACGAGGAACACGCCGATCGTCGGGAAGATCACGCCGGCGAATGAGACGCCCATCGCGGAGAAGCCGATCATCCGGCCGCGCCGGGTGACCCACCACTTCGACATCGTCACGTTGACGACGAGGTTGCCGACCATCGCGGCGCCGGCCGTGAACAACAGGCCGCGGACGATCCACCACTGCCAGAGTTCCGTCACCGACCCGGATGCGAAGAGTCCCGCCGCGAGGCACAGGCCTCCGGCGATCTGGAAGCGGCGGACGCCCCACCTCGCGAGGTAGGTACCGACGAAGAACCCCATGATCGCCGTCACCACCCGGCTGAGGCCGGTGGCGACGAAGAACTCCGAGGTCTGCCACCCGAGGTCCTGTGTCATGGGCGTGACGAACGCCCCGACGACGGAGGTCATCATGCCGACACTCACGAGCTGGGAGAGGAACGCCCCGCCGAGGATCCAGTAGCCGTAGTAGAAGCCAGGCCACGGGGGCGGACTTGGCGCGATCGGGACTGGCTGACTCTCGGGTGCGGCACTCGTGGCAGCCATTGCGATCCCCTCGGGAACCCGCTCCGCATCCCTCGGCGGCGGCGCGGCTCAATGTCCCGCGTTATACCCCCGGTTCACGTGTACGTAAACGTCCATGCTCCGACGCTCCTGGGCACGCCCTCGCAGGCCTACCGTCCAGGACGCAGGAGCCCGAGTCCGAGGGCCGCGCGACGCTCATTGGCAGCGCGAAAGACGACCGGGTCGGCCTCCAGGAACCGCCCGAGGGCGGCCGTGGAGAGGCCCAGCACCGGCGCGGCATCGGAGAGACGCCACTCCGATGCCGCGATCACGTCGAAGACCTCCGCGACGACCTGCGGGTAGGCCGGATTCTTTGTCGACACGGCGATCCGCTGGCCGCGCATCCGGCCCGTGATCGCCTCGCCCGGTTCGTACGTCGCGACATCGGCGATCGGCTCGCGCGCCTCGAGGGCGATCGTGAGGCGCAGCCGCTTCAGCGCGCAGGCGCGGTTCTCGTGCTGGGAGCGCGACTCGACGGCGATCGACTCGAGGCCCGTGGGCCGGTGGCGCAGGCGGACGGCGGAGTCGGTCTTGTTCCGCTTCTGGCCCCCGGGACCGCTCGCGCGGAAGCGGTCGACCTCGCACTGCGCGAGGAGCTCGCCCTCGTCGAGGCCGAGGAACGCTCGCCAGCCGGGGATGTCAGCCGTCATGGCCTGACTATCGCCTGTCCCATGCCGGACGCCAAACCTACACTGCACCTTCTCGCGAGTCGGATCGCGACTGACGGAGGACTCTCATGGCTCCCATCCGCGCCCAGCTCATCGGCGCCACCGGCTACGGCGGACTCGGCATCCTCGAGTTGCTGTTGCAGCACCCGGACTTCGAGGTCGCGCAACTCGTCGCGCGCGACGACGCGGGGAAGCGCATCGCCGAGATCTACCCGCACCTGGAGGGGCGCACGGACCTCGTCGTCGACGCTCCGGACAAGGTGGGCGTCGGCGAGGACTGCGACGTCGTGATCTTCGCGACGCCGGACCGCGTCTCCCAGCAGTACGCGGTTGACCTCCATGCCCGTGGCGTGAAGTTCATCGACTACTCCGGCGACTTCCGCTTCACCAGCACCGCGGACTACGCGCGGTACGCGGACCGCCATCCCTCGATCGCGGACGTCACGCACGTGACCGCCGACCTCCTCGGACAGAACGCGTACGGCGTCTCCGAACTGAACGGCGAGGCTGTCGCGAACGCGAGCATCGTCGGCAACCCGGGCTGCTTCGCGGTCGGGATCATCCTCGGCCTGGCGCCGCTCTACGCGGACGGACTCGTCGAGGCGGGCACGGTCCAGGTGGACGGACTCACGGGATCGAGCGGCGCGGGCAAGAAGCCGGCGCCGCTGCAGCACCTCTCCCACCTCAACGACAACGTGATCCCCTACCGCGTGCTGAACCACCAGCACGTCGTCGAGGCGGAGATGACCCTCGGGCGGATCGGGAAGTCCTCCGGCGCCACGGTGGACTTCATCCCGCACCTGCTCGGCACCACGCGCGGCATCCTCAACACGATGCACCTCAGCGTGACCGAGTCCGTGACGCGAGAGGCGCTCATGGCGCGCTACCGCGAGTTCTACGCGGGGCAGCCGTTCGTCCGCATCCTCGAGACCCCGCCGACGCTGAAGGGCACGCTGGGGTCGAACTACATCGACCTCTCCGTCTTCGTCGCGGAGGGCGGCCGGCGGGTGGTGGTGATCTCCTCGATCGACAACCTGATGAAAGGCCAGAGCGGTTCCGCGATGCAGAACCTGAACTTGATGTTCGGGCTGCCGCAGACCGCAGGCCTGGAGCGTGGCCCGCTCTACCCGTAGCGGACGCAGGCCTCGGGCAGCGCGGCCCTAGACGAACCGACTGCTCGTCGGGCGCCGGCCATGCCACGACCGGGATGCCCTCGCCACGCCGAGGGCGACCACGATCAGCGCGAGCGGCGCGAGGGTGATCACGAGCCCGACGCCCGTGTACGCCGAGATCGCACCGAGGATCAGCAGCGGTGGGATCGCGAGCCCGTCCTTGAGCGCCCCGAGAATCGCGAAGACGCGTCCATGGATCGGCACCGGCACGTACTTGCCGACGTAGGTCTGCGTCGCCGCCGCGGCCACCGTGATCCCGGTCCCCACGACCAGCGACAGCGCGGACGCCATCGCGACCTCCGTGGAGATCCCCGGGACCGGGATGATGAGCACCCACCCGAAGACGTCCGCCATCCAGTTCGCCTGGCCCATCCCGAACATCGCGGCCGACATCAGCGCGAACCCACCGACCGCGACCGCGCGCTCAGCGAACAGCCGGATGGCGAGCGGCGCGACGAGGAGGCCGGCGACGACGCCCAGCGAGGCCGGCGCGAACACGTAGAACGTGAATGCCGGATCCACGTCCAGCACCTGCTTCACGTACTGCGGACCGAGCGTGCCGAGCACCACGTTCGTCGTGCTCGCCATCCCGGCCAGGAGCAGCATCCAGAACGCGCCCGGCTCCTCCAGGAGCCAGCGGAACGCCTCGCCGATGCCGGCGGGACGGATGCTCGCGCGCTCGAACCGCGCCCCGCGCTCGCTGTGTGGCTGGAACTTCACGATGCGCAGGGCGGAGAAGATGAACATCAGCCCCGCGATCGCCGTGATCGGCCGCAGCCCCCAGAACCGCACGACCGCCGGCGCGAGCAGCGCCTTCCCCGTCACCTCGCCCGCCGAGGACGAGAGCGAGATGAACGAGTTCGCCGACGCGAGTTCGGCGTGACTCGCCACCATCGGCGCCGCTGCCGCCTCGGCGGGCTGCGACACCTGGTGGAGCACACGGACCAGGAAGATCACGGCGAGCATCGCCACAAACCCCGTGCCCGTCCCCAGCGGGACGAGGAGCGCGAGCAGCCCCATCGCGAGGTATGCGCCCACGAGCGCGAGTCGCTTCGGCATCGCGTCCGCGACGGCGCCGCCCCACGGGCCGAGGACCACGCCCGGCAGGAGGAACGCGACACCGATCACGGCGGCCTGGATCGCCTCGTCGCCGGCCCGCGCACTCGCGATGAGCGCCGCGTAGTAGAGCGCCTGGAGCGCCATGTCCGCGAAGAACCGCGAGGCGAGCAGCGCCTGGAAGTCGAGGTTGCGCGCGACCGACTGAGGCGGGACGGCGAACCAGAGCACCCGAAAGAGGCGGTCCTGCCCTCGGCTCACCGCATCGTCGAACCGTCGGAATGACCGCCCGGGGGGTTGATCGAACTCGGGGCCAAGCGCCATGCAGACATCGTACGGCGCGGAGGAGATCCGCCCAGTCCGGGCGAGGGAGGCTCCGAAGGGCCACACACGTGAGGCGCGGCTACCGGTCGATTGAGCGCCGAATTCCCTCGCACCGAACGAACCAGTTCTCGCGGCGTTATAGCCGACAGGACCGGCGACACCACAGGCGCCCTCTCGTCCGGTACGGAGCGATGCAATGCGACGACACCTCCGAACATCCCTTCTTCCCATGGCCGTAGCGATCAGCATGTCCGTCGGCATTGTGATGACGGCATCGGCCCAGACGGCGAGTGACGATGATGCCTCGACTCCTGCCGCCGCGACCGCGCTCGATACGCCCGTGCCCGGCTGGGCCGTCCTCGACCACCTCGTCGCGGCCGGCATCCTCCCGCCCCAGGCCGCCGAGGCGATCGTCCGGGTACGCCTCGAGCGGAGCGAGTGGGCAACCGCCGGGTCGGTCTGCCGGCGTGTGGCCGCCGCCGAGGGTGCACCGGCATCCCTCGTGGAGCGCTGCCGCGTGTGGCTGTCGTCCGAGACGGCCGGCCCGAGCGCCCTCGCAGTCTGTCGCCGGATCGCCAGCGCGGAGTCCGTGGCGACGAGCCTCGGCGAGCGCTGCCGTGCGATCGTGGCGGACGGAGTGCCGAACCGCCCCACCGAGCACCCGACGGAGCGCCCAACGGAGCGCCCCAGGCGCCCCGCCCGATCGGCGACCAGATAGGCCGATTACGGGGCGTCTACGATGCACCATTACAAAGCCGCGTACGACCGGAGCGCCCTCGGCTCCGGTCGTCTTCGCGCGTTAGGCTCAGAGGGCACGTTGGTACGCCACGGTGAGGCGCCCCGCCTGTCCAGCGCGGGTCGCGTTGTGCGCTCCAGACGCCAATTTCGAGGCGATCAAGAACGCACTGGATGCGGCGTCCCCACGTCTAAACCTGACGAACGAAACGGGGCCAGGCTCGTTGGATCAAATGGAAGCGCAGCGTCGTGCCGATGCGGCGGCGGATGAGGAAGCGGGGGTCATCCGTCCTCTCGTCGACCGTGCCAGAGAGGGCGACGCCGAGGCATTCGGCCAACTCTTCGACCGCTTCCAGCCGGAGATCCTGCGCTACCTGGTCATCCGCACCCGGAACCCAGACATCGCAGAGGACCTGGCTCAACAGGTGTTCCTGAAAGCCTGGCGGGCCATCCCGCGGTACCAACATCGCGGCGCCCCGTTCCGGGCATGGCTGTATCGGATGGCCCACAACCAGATGGTTGACTACTTCCGCACGAACCGTCCCACCACCGACCTCGAAGGCGTCGACCTGCCCGAAGAAGCCGAGGCGGAATCGCGTGTCCTCACGGCGGAGACGAACGAGGTGCTGCGCGCAGCGCTGGAGCGTCTCTCGGAGGACCACCGCGAGGTGCTGGTGCAGCGCTTCCTCATGGAGAAGTCGGCCCGAGAGATCGGCGACGCCATGGGGCGCAAGGAAGTAACCGTCCGCGGCCTGCAGATGCGGGCGCTCCAGGCGCTACGACGTGAACTTGAATCGGAAGGGGGGCTGTCATGAGCAACGACCAGCTCCTCGCCGAGCTGCTCGACCGCTTCCTGCAGGACATCCTCGCGGGCGACGCGACGATCGAGGAATGCCTCGCCGAGGCGCCCGAGCACCGCACCGCGCTCGAGCCACTCCTGCGGGCGGCGATGGACGTAACGGCCATCCCGGTGCCTTCGGTGACGCCAGACCCGGCACGGCGTGCGGCCTTCATGGCCGAGTTGCGGGCGACGCCGCAGGACGGCCCGCGCTTCCGCGTGCCCAGCCTGCCGTCGTTCACCTTCGGCCTCCCGATGCTGCGGTTCGCCTCGGTGGGAGTCCCCGCCGCGCTGGTCGCCGTCATCGCGCTCGCACTCGTCTGGGGCGGCAGTCCCTCGACCGCATCGGCGGCGACGCTGACCGTCTTCACCGGCCAGGTCGAGGAGCAGATCGAGGGTGGCTGGGAGCCACTGGATGACGGCGCCACGCTGAACGAGGGCATCACGATCCGCACCGGTGAGGGCTCGTTCGCGATGCTGACCTTCCCGGACGGCTCGACGGCGACCATCGACGCCTCGACGCAACTCGGGCTCGACCAGATCGCCGTCAACGGTGCGCGCCAGATCGGCCTGCGACAGGAGAGCGGCCGGATCTGGAACGACGTCGTGCCGATCGGCGCCGGCGACTCGTACGTGATCCGCACGCCACACGCCGTGGTCGCCGCGCACGGGACCGTGTTCGAGACCACCGTGAACGGCGATACCGCCGTCGAGACCGCGGAGGGCCACGTCAGCCTCGCCCTGGGCGAGCGCACCGTGGACGTCGCCGCGGGCCAGATCGTCCGCGCGAACGCGGATGGCATCAGCGAGCCGCAGCGCAGCCCGGCGGCCGGGGAGATCCAGGTCCGCGGCCCCGTGGTCGCCTATCTCATCTCGCCGAAGGGCGCGGCCACCGGTGTGCTCCTCAACGGACTCGCGTTCCGGCAGATCCCCGGCATCATCACCACGGACATCGAGACCATCGACGGCAAGGCGCAGCAGACCATCGTGGTCGGGGACGTCTCGCTCGGTGAGTACTCGCTCGTGCTGCGGCGCTACGCCGGCGGCGAGGGGTCCGTGACCGTCAGCACCCCGGCGAGCAGCCTGGCGATCCGCGTGCCGGAGTCGGTGCAGATCGCGCGGCTCCCGCTGGAGGTCGCCGTGGCCGCCGACGGCGGGACAGCCATCCGCGCCCTGAGCAGCGAACTCGAGTCGGTCGGCGAAGCGCCCCAGGTGCGCGTCGTGGAGACAAAGCGCTCGCGCTCCGCCGAGATCGAGACGTCCGCCGCGACAGACACCGCCACCGCCCAGGTCGCTGCAACGACCACGGCCGAGGCAGCCACGGCGACGGCGACGGACACCACACGCCCGGACCCGACGCGTGCCCCCTCGACGCACTCGACGCCGTCAGCGACCGCGACCCCGTGGCGCCCGAGCACCACACCGACCGTGGCGCCAACGGCCGACGCGTGGGTCGGGCGACTGCAGGAGGCCCTTGAGCGGGACAGCAACCGGCGGCTTGAGTCGGTCCTGGACGACGTCCTCAAGGGCGACGATGAGACGAAGGCCGTGCGCCTGGCGATCCTCGCGGCGGCGGTCTCCGACCCGCGTGTGGCGGAACGCGTCCGTGACGTGCTGAACAGCCGCGAGACCGAGGCGATCAGCAAGAGCGCGGAGCGCCTGGTCCCTGCCCTCGCGGAGACCCTGCGGAACACCCTGACCGATCGGCGCGACGGCGACCGCAACAACGACGATCGCGATCGGGACGGTGACCGGGGGTCGGACCCTCCCAGCGGTCGAGATCCCAACGGTCGAGACCCCAACGGTCGAGACACTGACGACGGCGCCGACGACCGCACAGGCGGTCGTTCCGCCGTGCCGGACTGGTTCCAGGCATGGCTGGACGCGCTGCGCGATCGTCGATCCGGCGAGACCGACCGCGCCACGGCGACGCTAAGTCCCTCGGCATCCGCGAACGCGACGGGCGTAGCGCCCGTCGCTCCGACAGCTGCGCCGACCGTGGTCTCAGCCACGCCGACGCCCGAGCCGAACTGGTGGGATCGCTTCTTCTCCGGTCGATAGCGCCAGCGCCACCGAGGACCGCCTAGGTGATGGGCTCGTCCGAGGCCTCGGCACGCCCGCTCTCACCAAGCCCATCGACATCGCCCTGCTGGAGGAGCAACCGCCGCGCCGGGTAGCTAATCGTGATGCCCTCTGCCTTGAGGCGCGCATGCAGCCGCTTCACCATCTCGTGCCGCAGGCCGAAAGAGTCTGACCAGGTCTGCGTGCGCAGCTTCATCAGGACCTCGATGTTCGAGTCGCCGAACGAGACGTACGAGAAGACGGGATCGCGGCCCTTCACCGATGTCGGCCACTCGTCGCGGAGGGTCGTCAGCACGTCGCGACACACGGCCTCCACCCGGTCGAGGTCTTCCTCGTACGCCACGCCGAGCGTGACGCGTGCGTCAGCTTCGAGGCTCGTCAGCGAGTAGTTCGTGACCGTGGAGTCCGCGAGCATCGAATTCGGGATGATCACCACGTTGTTGTCGAACGAGCGGATGCGCGTGGCGCGCCACCCGATGTCGTCCACGACGCCGGTCGGGCCGCCCTCGATCTCCACCGAGTCGCCGATGCGGATCGACGAGTCCGAGAGCATGTACGAGGACGCGAACACGTTGGCGAGCAGCGGTTGGAGGGCGAGGGCGACGGCGATGCCGCCGATGCCGAGCCCGGCGAGCAGCGGGCTGATCGCGAGCCCGAGCGCATCGAGGATGATGAGGAACCCCGCCGCGAAGACGAGGATCGTGATGCCTCGGCGGATCAACGGCACCGAGCCGGGATGCAGTTTCGACTGCGAGAGGCCGGGGCGGGCGGCCTGCCACTCGATCAGGATGACCAGCACCCGGCGGACCGTGACGGTGACGACGAGCACGGTCAGGACGACGCCCGCCGTCAGGATGCCCGCGTGCGCCCCCTCGATAAACGACACCGTCTGCGCCGCGACCACGACGCCCCAGATGCCGACAAACAGAACGAGCGGGCGCCGGACCGCGCGGCCCAGCAGGTCGTCCAGGTCGGTCTCAGTGGAATGGGTCAGCGCATGGACGGCGCGGGTCACGAGGGCGGTGACGACGATCGCGCCGAGGATCACGCCGACCGCGATGCCGGCGGCCACCGCCGCCTCCATCCACTCGTCCCGGGTCAGGCTGAGCTCCACCCGGCGACGCTAGCAGACAGGTTGCGGGAACCCAACCCCGCGGCCGTTCCGGTAGACTACGGACACCGCGAGGGCGCGGTTTCAACGCGCCGCGAAACGGAGCTAAGGGGTCAGCCATGTTCGCCAGTATCGGACACACGTTTTCGCTCATCGGCCAGTCATGGCGCGTGCTGATGCAGGACCGGAAGCTGATCCTGTTCCCGATCATGGGAGCGGTGGCCCTGCTGCTCCTCGTCGGCATCTTTGCCGGCGTCGCCGCCAGCACCGGGTCGCTGGACCGGCTCGACACCGTCGCAGGCGGCGGTGAGACCGAGGCCACCCCGGCCGACATGGTGCTCTCCGGCCTGCTCCTCGCCGCGAGCTACTTCATCGTGATGTTCTTCAACGCCGCGCTCGTCGCAGCGGCGATGGAGCGCCTCAAGGGGCGCCCGGCGACGATCGGCTACGGGCTCTCGCGGGCCTCGAGCCACGCGCCGGCGATCCTCGGCTGGGCGATCATCGCTGCGACGGTCGGCCTGATCCTGAACGCGCTGCGCGAACGCACGGACGGATTCCTCGGACAGATCGCGCTGTCGATCGCGGGCGGTGTCTGGGCGTACATGACGTTCTTCGTCGTCCCGGTCCTCATCGTGGAAGGCCTCGGCCCGATCGCGGCGATCAAGCGTTCCGGCGCGCTGCTGAAGGGCACGTGGGGGAACCAGGTGACGGCCAACTTCGGGTTCATGTTCCTGTACATCGGCGCCGCGCTGGTGGCGTTCCTGCCGGCCGTCCTGCTGTTCTCCGTCTCGCCGGTCCTCGGCCTGACGGTGGGTGTCGCCCTCGTCGCGCTCGCGATGGGGACGGTGCAGGCGCTGGAGGGCATCTTCAAGGCCGCGCTGTACGACTTCGCGACCGGCTCCACGCCGACCGGCTTCGCCCAGGCGGACATGCGCTCGGCATACCGCGCCCTCTAGAGAGCGCGCCCGAAGAGGTAGTCCCGGCGGTGGAGGCCGCCATCGAGGGTCGACCATGAAGCTCGCCACCACCTTCGAGATTGCCGCGCCCCCGAGCGTCGTCTGGGACATCACGGTGGATGTGGAGCACTGGAACGAGTGGACCCCCACGATCACCTCGATCGAGTGGGTCGAGGGCGACTCGATCGCCGTCGGCAACCGCGCCCGCATCAAGCAGCCCGGCCAGTCCGCCGCGATCTGGACCGTCGACCACGTCGAGCCCGGGCGTGCGTTCCGCTGGAGCACGAAGAACATGGGCGCGAGGTTCGTCGGCACGCACGAGGTCGAGCCGAGCGGGACCGGTACGCGCGCTACGCTCGGCATCGAGGCATCCGGGATCGGCGCTGTCCTGATGTACCCGCTGCTCGCGCTCGGGCTGCGCGGCGTCCTGAAGAAGGAACGGGCCGGCCTCACCGCCCTCGCCGAACGACGGGCACAGACCGCCGAAGCGGACGCGTAGCGACGACCACCGGCTAGCGGCCCGGCAACTCGAGGTGACGGACGGCTGCCTCGAATGCCTCCGGGGTGTCCACGTCCCAGAACGACAGCCCTTCCGCGTCGACGCCGCGCCACCGCGCTTCGTCGAGGAGCACCGCGTCGAGGGAGCGCGCGACCGTCGCGGGCGAGCGCTCACCGCCGCCGATCGCGTCACGTATCGCGGGCAGTGACGAGCGTGCGAGCGCGCTGCACATCGGCTGAGGATGCCCCTCGAACACGGGGAGCGCCCACGGCGCACCCGCCTGGACCTGCTCCACCAGCAGACGCAGGAGCGTCGGACGCAGGAATGGGTGGTCGACGCCGACGACGATCGCGACCGGCGCGGTACTCGCCTCGAGCCCGGTCGCGATGCCTTCGAGCGGCCCAGCGCCCTCGACCGGGTCGGCGACCACGGTGAGGGAACCCATGGCCTGGACGAGGGGCAGCACCTGGCCGGGGGCGCGGACGATGACGACCTCGTCGGCGATGGCGCTCAGTGCTGAGACGACGCGGCCGAGGAGCGTCGTGCCACCGAGCACCAGCGACCCCTTGTCCTCGCCCATGCGGGAGGAACGCCCGCCCGTCAGCACGATGCCGGTCACGCTCGCCACGTCAGTCCTCGCTGTCAGTCCTCGCCGGTCGTCATTCCTCGGTGGTCGCGTCCTACGATGGACGCATGGATGCAGAGACGCTCGCCGAACTCGAAACGTTCCGCCGGGAGAAGGAGGCGTTCTTCCGAACCGACCCGATGTCGCCCGTGATCCCGGAGCAACGGGAGTCATTCTCCGGCCTGGCGCACTACCCGCCTGCGGACGACCTCACGTTCATCATCACACCAGACGTGTACGACGACCCGGAGGCGATCCTCCTCCAGACCTCGGACGCCGATACACGCACGTACGAGCGATGGGCGAACCTCCCCTTCGAGGTAGACGGCACGCCGGTCGGCCTGACGCTCTATCGCGACCCTGAGAACGGCCACCTGTTCCTCCCGTTCCAGGACGAGACCAGCGGGGGCGAGACGTACGGCGCCGGACGCTACCTCGAAGTCCCGGTGCTGGAGGACGGCCAACTGCTCCTGGACTTCAACTACGCCTACCACCCGTTCTGCGCGTACAACCCGGCGTACTCGTGCCCAGTACCACCCTTCGAGAACCGCCTGCCCGTCCCGATCCGCGCAGGCGAACGCAACCCCGACTAACCACCCCACGAGGAACCTCGATGCCCCGCAACGCCGAGCACGATCCGTACTTCGCTGCGAACCTCGCCCGCTGGGACGAGTCCGTCGCGATCCACGCCGCCTCACGCGGCTACGACCTGGAGGGGTACCTCCGCGGCGAGAAGACGCTGTACGCGACCGAGATGGACGAGGTGGGCGACGTCACGGGAAAGGCCCTGCTGCACCTGCAATGCCACTTCGGCATGGACACCCTCGCCTGGGCGCGCCTCGGCGCATCCGTCACCGGCATCGACTTCTCGCCCGAGGCCGTCGCGCGCGCCCGGCGGCTCGCCGAGGAGATCGGGATCGGGGACGCCCGGTTCATCGAGTCGAACGTGTACGACGCGCCCGAGGTCCTCGATGAGCGCTTCGACGTGGTCTACACGGGGATCGGCGCGCTGAACTGGCTCCCGGACATCCGCGCGTGGGCGCAGGTCGCGGCCGGATTCGTGAAGCCCGGGGGATTCCTCTACCTCTACGAGGGGCACCCGATGCTGTGGTCGCTGGACGAGGACCGCAGCGAGACGCCGTTCCAGTTGAAGTACCCGTACTTCGAGGCGCAACAACCGACGGAGTGGGACTGGGACCAGACGTACACCGACGGCCCGCGACTGAAGAACACGCGTGGGTACGAGTGGAACCACGGCCTCGGCGAGATCGTGAGCGCGCTGATCGAGACCGGACTCCGCCTCGAGTTCCTCCACGAGCACCGCTCGATGGCGTGGCAGGGCCTTCCGATGATGGAGCCGACCGGCGGGACGGTCGCCGAGGGATCGCACCACCAGCGTCGTGTCGGCTGGCAACTGCCGGACGGGCTCCGCGACATGGTGCCGCTGATGTACTCACTGAAGGCGTCGCGACCCGCCTGAACAGGACGGCATCGCGCTTCCTCGACGTGTTCGGACGCAATCGGCAGGCGTCCGGTACGCTAGCCCGCGCGAAGAAGGACTCCGTTGCTCACGTACGCCGTCCTGCTGGTCATCCTGGTGCTCCTGTCGGCGTTCTTCTCCTCATCGGAGACCGCGTTCCTGACATTGCAGCGGGTACGCCTCGCTCACCTGGTCGAGCAGAACGTGCCCGGCGCACGTCGCGTCGCCGTGCTGATCGATCAGCCACGCCGCCTGTTGTCGGCCGTCCTGCTGGGGAACAACCTGGTCAACACCGCGGCGGCGGCCGTGGGTACCGCCCTCGCGGCGGAGCTGTTCGCGGGCGGTGGCGCGGCGGTCATCATCGCGACCGTCTCGGTGACCGTGCTGCTGACGCTCTTTGGTGAGGTCGGCCCGAAGACCGTGGCGCTCGCGCATGGGTTCACCCTGAGCCGCGTGTATGCGATCCCGATGGCGAGCTGGATCTGGATCACCCGGCCGTTCACGATCGCCCTCGACGCCCTCTCGCGCGTACTCCTCCGTCTCGCCGGCGCGGGCGACGAGGGTGGCGACTCGATCAGTGCGGCCGAACTGCGCACGGCGATCCGCCTTGGCCAGCAGGCCGGCTCGATCGAGACGCAGCACGCCACGCAGTTGCTCGGCGCGCTCAACCTCACCAACCGTCAGGTGCAGGAGATCATGGTGCCGCGCATGGACATCGTGTCCATCGAGGTGCAGCGCTCCCTGGACGACGCGGCGTCGATGATGGCGAACTACGGCTTCCAGCGCATCCCCGTCTATGACCGGGTGCCGGAGGAGGTCATCGGCTACCTCCACGTGACCGACCTCAACATGCTCCACGTCGAGCCGAAGGAGGATCCCTCGATCCGCGAGGTGATGCGTCCCGTCTTCTACGAGTCCGAGCACGCGACCATCGCCCGCGTGCTCGACGTGATGCAGGAGCACGCCACCTACCTGGTGATGCTCGTGGACGAGTTCGGGGTGACCTCCGGGCTCGTCACGCTCGAAGACATCATGGAGGAAGTCGTCGGTGAGTTGCGGTCGGAGACCGGCGCGGAGCCGGAGGACGCACGCATCTCCGGCGTCGGCCGCGAGACCGTGGAGGGCTCCACGCTCCTCGTCGACCTCTCGAACGACCTCGGTGTCGACCTGACCGAGGTCGACGCGAATACCGTCGCCGGCCTCATCCTCTTCGACCTGCAACGGTTCCCCGAGATTGGCGAGACCGTCATCCATGGCGGGATCCGGTTCACCGTCCTCGACCGTGACGAACGCCGGATTACGCTCGTCGCAATCGAACGCGACACCGCCGTCGTCTAGCCGGCCGCCGTCCGAGGTGGCACGGGCCACCGAAGGCATGAGAGGGATGCGTGTGCCCGTTGAGGCTGTGATTTTCGACTGGGGCGGCACGCTCTCCAACTGGGCGCTGGTCGAGTTCCACGAGGTCTGGCGCATGGCGGCGAGGCACCTCGCGCCGCACCTCCCGGAGACGGAGGACGAGCTTGCCGCGCGGCTGGCGCAGGTGGAGCTCGACGCGTGGGCGCAGATGGACCGCGACAACCGCGCGTTCACGTTCCGCCAGCTGGTCGACCGTGCGTCGGCCGCGCTCGGCGTCGACGTGGCCGACGCGATCATCGACGAGGCGTCGGACCACTACCTGGAGTCGTGGGTGCCGCACATCGAGCACTTCCCGGAGGTCCCGGCCGTCCTCGCTGAGTTGCAGCGCCGAGGCATCCGCACCGGCCTGCTCTCCAACACCCACTGGCCCGCCGACTTCCACGAGCGCATCCTCGAACGGGACGGGCTGGCGCATCTCCTCGACGCCCGCGTGTACACCAGCGACCTCGAGTTCGCGAAGCCGCACCCGTCAGCGTTCGAGGCGGCACTCGCCTCGGTCGGCGTCACGGACCCGGCGCGGGCGGTCTACGTCGGCGACCGGCTGTTCGATGACATCTTCGGGGCGCAGCGCGTCGGGATGCGCGCCGTCCACCGCCCGAACGCCCACGTCCCGGCGTACGAGATCGAGCCGGACGGGCGCGTGTCCGACCTGACGGAACTCCTCACGCTGATCGACGAGTGGCAGCGGGAGAGTTAGCGCGAGACGAACCGCGCCCTAACCAGATCGCCATCACGTGCCGAATATTGTCGCGAGGAGCCCAGCGCGCCCTCGGAAGGTGGGCACGGATGCCGCTCCCCGTCATCATCGGACTCTCCACGTTCGGCCTCGTGGTGCTGGTGGCCGTCCTCGTGGTCGACGACATCACGCAGACGAAGCACGCGGTACGCCGCGTCTACCCGATCGTCGGCCGCCTTCGCTACCTCGTGGAGAAGATCGGGCCGGAGCTCCGCCAGTACATCGTCACGAGTGACCTCGAGGAGCGCCCGTTCACCCGCTCACAGCGCGCGTGGGTGTACCAGACCGCGAAGGGCGTGAACTCGGCGGTCGGCTTCGGCACACAGCATGACGTCTGGAAGCCCGGCGAGTACCACTTCCTGCCCTCGCCGTTCGCGACCCTCCACGAGGAGGCGCCGCACGACCCGTACCTCCCCGTGATCGGCGCGGACCGCCCGAGGCCGTTCCAGGTCACCTCGCGCATCAACGTCGCGCCGATGTCCTTCGGTGCGCTCTCCGCTGCGGCAGTGCGTGCGCTCTCGTACGGCGCGAAGCAGGCCGGGATGTACGTGAACACCGGCGAGGGCGGCCTGTCGCCGTACCACCTGGAGGGCGGCGCCGACGTCATCTTCCAGATCGGCCCGGCGAAGTACGGCGTCCGCAAGGCGGACGGATCGCTCGACCTCGACCGCCTGCGCGAGATCGGTCAACTCGACCAGATACGCGCCGTCGAGGTGAAGCTCGGCCAGGGCGCGAAGCCCGGCAAGGGAGGCATCCTCCCTGCCGAGAAGGTCAGCGAGGAGATCGCCACGATCCGAGGCATCCCGCAGGGGAAGGCCTCCGTGTCCCCGAACCGCTTCCACGAGTTCAAGTCCGTGCCGGAGCTCATGGACTTCATCGCGCTGGTGAAGGAGACCGTGCCGGTCCCGGTCGGCGTGAAGCTGGCCGTCGGCGACGGCGC
Source organism: uncultured Dehalococcoidaceae bacterium (assembly GCA_964414675.1). GTDB lineage: Bacteria > Chloroflexota > Dehalococcoidia > UBA2979 > UBA2979 > W-Chloroflexi-9. Next base: position 613 of record CAYPYF010000002.1, on the reverse strand, counting down.
ACTCGTCGAGGAGATCGCGGACTTCATCGCGCGTTACGAGACCGGGCCGGACTACATCTCGATCGACGGTGCGGAGGGCGGCACCGGCGCCGCGCCCGTCTCGCTGGCGGACCACATGGGCCTGCCGCTCCACGACGCGATCGTGACCGTCGACAACGCCCTCCGGCGCTACGGCGTCCGCGAGCGCGTGGTCCTCATCGCCGCCGGCCGCATCACCACCGGCGCGCACGCCGCCTACGCGATCGCGCTCGGCGCGGACCTCGTGAGCGTCGCGCGCGGGTTCATGCTCTCCATGGGCTGCATCCAGGCGCTGAAGTGCCACACGAACGAGTGCCCCACCGGCGTGGCGACGCAGAGCAAGTGGCGTCAGCGCGGCCTGGTCCCGCACGAGAAGGCCCCGCGCGTCGCCAACTACGCGCGCGCCGTGCAGGAAGACCTGATGACCGTGGTGCGCTCCATGGGCCTGATCTCGGCGTCGCAATTGCGGCGCGACCACGTGGAGGTGGTGATCGAGATCGGCCGCACGATGCGCGCCAGCGACCTCTACCCCTACCCGCCCGAGGTGCTTGCGACCGGCGCACAGGCGATCGAGGAGTACGCGACCGCCGTGGCG
>CAYPYF010000001.1:78254-101293 GCA_964414675.1 uncultured Dehalococcoidaceae bacterium | reverse complement strand
CGCTTCCCCGCCGGCGTGGCGTCGCGCCGCCGCACGCGCGCGTCATGAATTCGAGTCGCGTGCGGGGACGGGCCTCGGCGGCCGGGTGATCCTCAACAGCGGCTGGCTGATGGCAGAGCGGATCCAGCGCATGGGCGTCGCCTTCGTGGTCACCATCTGGATGGCGCGCTACCTGGGGCCGGAGGACTACGGCATCCTCGCCTACGGCATCTCGCTCCTCCTGATCGTGGACGTCGTGGCCACCATGGGGATGCGCAACATCGTCGTCCAGCAGCTCGTCGAGGATCCCGGGCGGGAGCCCGAGATCATCGGCAGCGCCGTCGGGGTGAAGCTGGCCGGGGCATTCCTCGCGATGGCGCTCATGATCGGCGGGGCAGCGCTGCTGGGCGGCGGGGACTCCGAGGCGTTCCCGATCATCACCGTGCTCGCGCTCGGTCTGCCGTTCAGCGCGCTCACCTCCCTCGACCTCTCGTTCCAGGCAAGCCTCCAGTCGCAATACGGGGTGGCGGCGCGGGTCGCGGGCTTCAGCCTCGCCTCGGTGGTGCGCATCGGACTGCTGCTGGCCCACGGACCGCTCATCGGTTTCGCGGTCGCGACGGGGATCGAGTTCGCGACCATCGGGCTCGGCTTCGCCCTGGTCTACCGGCGCGTCCATGGCCCACTCCGGATCCTCCGCTTCGACCGTGGGGTCGCGTGGGACCTCCTCGTAGCGTCGTGGCCGCTGTTCCTCTCGGCGCTCGCCGCGAGCGTCTACCTGAAGATCGACCAGGTCATGCTCCAGGCCTTCGCGGGGCCGGGCGAGGTTGGCGTCTACGCTCCCGCCGCGCGGCTCTCCGAGATCTGGTACTTCATCCCCGTCGCGATGGGCAGTTCGCTGCTCCCGTTGCTGGTGACTCGACATCGCGAGAGCGCCGAGGCGTACCGCGACAGTCTCCAGCGAGCGTTCGACGTGACCGCGTGGATCGCGATCGCGGTCGCCCTCGTGGTCGCCGTGCTCGCGACGCCACTCGTCGCCGTCCTTGGCGACGGATACGAGCGCACGGGCAGCATCCTGCGCGTCCACACCTGGGCCGCGCCGTTCATCTTCATGGGGACGGTGCTCGGCCGGGCGCTGATCACGGAGAACCGGCGCCGGTTCGAACTCGTCCGTCACGGGGCCGGCGCGATCCTGAACGTGGTGCTGAACCTCGCGATGATCCCGCTGTGGGGAGGCATGGGGGCGGCGGTCGCGACGGTGACCTCGTACGCCGTCGCCTCGTACCTCGTGTGCTTCGCCTACCCCCCGACGAGGGTCCACGGGCGGCTGATGACCGCGGCCCTCCTCTGGCCGGTCCGTCGCTGGCTCCCGCCGCGCGGGCCGGCGCCACCGCGACGTCGCGAGGGCCCTCCGCCGCCACCGCGCCATCGCCATCCGGATGTCGTCGACCACACCACGCCGGTCCGTGCGCCAGCGGCCGCGGTCGGCACCCACCGCAGGAGGCAGCCATGAGCCGCGGACAAGCCTCGCGCCGCCGCGTCCTGATGATCGTCGAGAACCTCCCGGTCCCCTTCGACCGGCGCGTGTGGCAGGAGGCCACGACGCTCCGCGACCACGGGTACGAGGTCAGTGTGATCAGCCCGAAGGGACGGGGATACACACGCGGGCACGAGACGATCGACGGCATCGCCGTCTACCGCCACCCGCTCCCGTTCGAGGCGACGCACTGGTACGGCTACCTGGTGGAGTACGGGCTCGCGCTCGCGTTCCAGTTCGCCCTCGCGTGGCGTGTCTGGTTCACGCGCGGGTTCGATGTCATCCACGCCTGCAACCCGCCCGACACGATCTTCCTCGTCGCGAGCGTCTTCAAGATCCTCGCGCGGCGGCGCTTCATCTTCGACCACCACGACCTCTCACCCGAGTTGTACGCGGCGAAGCGAGGACGCGCCGGCGGCGTCCTCCACCGCGTGCTGTTGCGCCTCGAGCGGATGACCTACCGCCTCGCCGACGTCGCGATCGTCACGAACGAGTCGTACCGCAAGGTGGCGCTGACGCGCGGCGGGATGACGCCCGACCGGGTCTTCGTCGTGCGCTCCGGCCCCGACCTGACGCGCCTCGCGCCCCGGCCGCCGAACGAAGCGGTCCGCAACGGGCGTCGCTACCTCGTCGCGTACGTCGGGATCATGGGGCTGCAGGACGGCGTCGCGCTCCTCCTGGAGGCGATCCGGCACGTGGTGCATGACCGTGGCCGGGACGACGTGCAGTTCGCCCTCGTCGGGGGCGGTACGGAGTTCGACCGGGTCGCGGGCCTCGTGCGTTCGCTCCGGCTGGAGGAGCACGTCACGCTGACCGGCCTCCTGCCGCCCTACTCGGACCTGCTCCTGGACATCCTCGCCACGGCCGACGTCGGCGTGAGCCCCGACCCGCCGAACGCCATGAACGACAAGTCCACGATGAACAAGACCCTGGAGTACATGGCCTTCGGGAAGCCGGTGGTGCAGTTCGACCTGACCGAGGGCCGCGTGTCCGCCGGCGAGGCGTCGCTGTACGCCAGTGGTGAGGACCCGCACGACCTGGGCGACCGGATCGTGGAACTGCTCGACGACGAAGCGATGCGCACCTACCGGGGACGTCTCGGTCGCGACCGGATCGAGCGCGTCCTGTCCTGGGAGCACCAGCAGCCGGTGCTCCTCAAGGCCTACGAGCGCGCATGGGCGTCGCGTGGCCTGGGGCGCGCCATGCCCGAGTCACGGCGCGATCCGTTGTGATCGGACTACGGGCGACGGCGCGAGTCCATCGCACACCAGCCACCCACCCCGTGCTGCTGGTGGAGGACGGGACGCCCGGCGGCATCCGCCGGGCCGTCGACTACCTCATGATGGGGTTCGAGCACCGGCGCGTCGAGGGCGCGACATCCCCCGAGTTCGAGCGAGTCCACCTGCGCGGTGCGGGGAGTCTGCGGGGCGCGGCGCCCGTCTATGCTCGCGCGCTCCTCAGCGTCGCCGTCCGCGCCATCCGGCCGTCGACGCGACCGCGACTCGTGCACCTCAACCTAACACAGCGAGGGAGCACGTGGCGCGCCCTCGGCGTCGTCGCGCTCGCTCGCACCGCTCGAGTGCCTGTGGTGCTCCATCTGCACAGCAGCGGCTACGACGCATTCACGGCATCGCTGCCGGCGCCGGGACTCGCCCTGGTGCGCTGGATGTTCGCCCGCGCGTCGCGGGTCCTTGTCCTCGGACGCTCGTGGGCTGCGTACGCCGAGCGCGAGCTCCGCGTCCCTGCCGGACGGCTGGCGGTGGTCCCGAACGCGGTGCCGGCATCGCACGCGCCACCCCGCGCCCGCGCCTCAGGCGGCACCACCTGCCTCCTCTTCCTCGGGCAGGTCGGCGAACGGAAGGGGGCCGGCGACCTCATCGAGGCGCTCGCGGCGCCGGGCCTCGCGCGGCTCGACTGGCGCGCGAAGTTCGTGGGCGATGGCGACATCCCCGCCTACCGCCGCCGCGCCAGCGACGCCGGCATTGGGAATCGAGTCGAGTTCACCGGCTGGGTCGAGCAGGCCGAGGCCTACCGGCAACTCGACGAGGCGGACGTCCTCGTCCTGCCCTCTCACGCCGAGGGCATGCCGATGTCGGTCCTCGAGGGGCTCGCGCACGGGCTCGCGGTCGTCGCAACGCCGGTCGGCGCCGTCGGCGAGGTGATCGAGGACGGCATCAGCGGCCTGCTCACGCCGCCCGGCGATGTCGCCGCCCTCGCGCGTGCGCTGGGACGCCTGATCGAGGACCCCGACCTTCGCTCACGCCTCGAAACGATGGGTCGCGCGCGATGGGAGCGCGACCATACGGTGGAGGCGTACGCTGCGCGGATCGCGGCGGTCTACGACGCAGTCGCGCCCGCCGACGACGTCGACGGGCGCTGATGCGGCCGTATGGGGACGGCCACCGGGCTTCTGCGCCTTACTTCGCGGCGAACTCCTCCTGGATCGGGCGCTCTCGGCGGGTCGCCGAGCGGACGCGTCGCCGGCGGTCGTCCGCGAGCTCAGCCACGCGTTCCTTGAGGTGTGAGATCACCGGCACCGGCGACGGGTCGATCCCCTCGTCAACCGCGAGGTAGTAGGAGACCCAGTCGCCGGCGAGGCACGCCTGCAGCAGCGTGCTCAGGTCGCTGCCGCCCTGGAACTGGAGCCGCGTCGTTGCGATGCACGAGTCGCGCAGGAGCTCCTCCATCGCATCGATGCGAGCGCGGGCCGTCGAGGGGCGCGACTGGTCCTCCAGCAGGACGACGTGGAATGGCTGAGGCGGCACGGGTTCACCGGCGCCGTCCTCATGGTCGTGGAGCGACTCGACGAGGTTGTGGAGCGCCTCCGGGAGGGTACCCGGGAAGGCCCAGTGCTTACCGTTCTCATTGAACTGGTTCTGCCAGCGGACGGCCGCCCCTGCCAGCGAGGAATCAGCGAGGACGACCGGGATGCTGGTGCGAAGGGCCGCCGCGAGGTCTCGCGCGGGGTTGCGCCCGCCTTCGGCGTCCGGACGGAACGGCACGCACGAAGCGCGCACCTCCTCCAGCGCCCGGATGACCTCGGCGTGGGTCTCGGCGAAGACGCCGAACCGCTCGAGGACACCGAGGAGCAGAAGCACGCCGTAGCCGAGGGCCGACCGCGGCTCGCCCTCGTAGGCGTAGCGCAACACCGGGATGCCAAGCTCCTCGGCCAGCTCCGCGAGCGTGCCGCCACGGGTGATGGCCATCTTCATCCCCGGCTGTGCCGCGTTGCTCCGGATCGCGGTCAGCACCTCCTCCGTCTCACCGGAGAACGACGAGGCGACGAGGAGCGTGTGTTCGTCGATGGCGGGCAGCGCGGAGTCGCGCACGACCTCGACGGCCACGGGGGATCGCTGCTCCACAATACGGGCGACCAGCTGCGCGCCGATCGCGGAGCCCCCCATCCCGACCACGACGACCCGCCGGATCTCGGTGGTCGTCACGGCGCCGGTCCAACTGCTGCCGAGGCGCCACGCGAGCGCCGCCTGGTCCGGGAAGTCGACCAGCCGCCGCCAGAGGCCGGACGGGTCGACCTCGCTCAGTCGTGCGAGTTCGGGGGTGAGGGGAGGGGCGTCGGTCAGGGGCGCGTACGACAACCCGGGCTTCGCGGGCATGGACGTTCTCTCTTCTTACCCCGCCGTCCCGACCAGCGTGCCTACCGGTGGTTGATCCGAGGTTGAGGCCACGCCGCCGGCGTCGAGCACGTCGGGCTCCTCGCCCGCGCGGGCGAGCGTCCAGCCGATGAGCGCCGCCAGCACGTACATGGGCGCCGTGTTGAACGACACGTGCGTGACGAGGGCATGGACACTCACGCCGGCCGTGGTCGCCAGCACGGCAGCCGTGAACGACCGATGTGGCCCGGCCCGGACGAGGAGGAGCAGCCGGTTCATCATCACGAGGTAGCCGATGCCGAGCAGCGTCACGCCGACGATGCCGGTCTCGACCAGGAACCGGATGGGGTCGCTGTGCGGGAGGTGGCCCAGCGGCGTGATGATCTCGGAGGTCGAACCGAGTCCGTGCCCCAGCGTCCGGGCATCCTCGGACGCCCTGATGAGCAGCGACCAGTTCACGAGACGCCACTCGAACGAGTTGTTGTCGGCGCTCCCGTCCGTGACGGCCAGGGTGGTCGACTCGAGCTCCGAGACGCGGCTGATGCCGAGCGGATCGAGGATGAAGAACGCCACGACCGCCACCGCGCCGACGGCGCAGATCGTCCGCACGCTCGCCCGGCCCGACTGCAGCATCCCGAAGGCGACGAGGGCGACGACCACCTCGGCGAGGCCGCCCATACTCCGCGTGAACAGGATCGCGACCAGGAGGAGCACCGCCGCCGCGCCGTACCTCACGCCGCCTCCGTCGTACGCCCACTTCCACGCCGCGAGCGGCACGACGGTCCCGAACAGGATCGAGGCGGCATTCGGATGCGACAGCGTCCCCCGAGGACGCAGCTCCCCGCTCACCATCGCGGACCAGTGTGTCAGCGCCTCCCCGACCACGAGGATCGCCGGCACCAGCGCGGCGAGCACGAGCGCCGTGGCCCACGTGGACGGTTTCATCGTGCGATCCGCGTTCGCCGCCATCACCGCGACGGCGACGATCGAGGCGGCCCGCACGAACTCGCGTAGGAGCGACTCGTCGAACCCGTGCCGCAGCACGCCGATGGCGGACCAGTAGACAATCGCCGCGAGGAGGATCGAGGCCGGCACGAGGGCATGGAGGTCTGCCCCCTCTCGCACCCGCCGGAGGACGAGCGCGCCGGCCGTCGCGATCAACAGCAGGCCGATCAACGCGCCGGCATTCAGCCCGGCGGCGATCGGGACGTCGGCAGCCGCGTCCGTGAGTCCTCGGACGACGAGCACGCTGCCGAGCGACAGCCACGAGGGCATCGCGACGATCCACACCACGCACCCGGCGCCAGCGACGACGAGCAGGGCGCGGCCGTTCGTCAGCGCGGTGGCGGCTCCGGTCAGGACGGCGGCAAGGAACCCCCAGGCCGCCACCGTGGAGACGCGCAGTTCCTCGTCGTCCTCCGCCGCCACCACGCGCGGCGGGCTAGCGGAGCGGAACAGCATTCGTCATCGCGCGATGCGGATCGCCGGTCATCCCCTCGCGGATCGCCCGTCCCAGGAGGCGGAGACGTCCCCACCGTCCAGAGGCGAGCAGCGCACCCGTGACCTCGCGCGCCACGACCTTACCGATCCCGGTCAGCGGCGGGTCTCGGTGATACAGGCGCCACATCAGCAGCCGGTTGCGCAGGACGTAGTACCGGTGGCCCGGAGTCCCCGCCGGCACCTTCCGGTTGCCGAGGAACCAGAACCGCCGGTAGGCCGCCTCGTGGTGCGTCGCGCGGGCGTCCGGGCAGTAGAAGATGGCGTAGCCATGGGCCGCGAGGCGGAGACAGAACTCGACGTCGGGTCCGCCGAAGAAGAGGTCGCGACGAGGACCGCCCGCGGCGCGTAGCGCCTCGGCGCTCACGGTCAGCCCGTGGAACGCAAGGTCTCGCGTCGGGATCGGGTGGGCCGGAAGGGCCGAGGCCCCCTCGTACCGCGAGCCGTCAGGGCGGTGCACATCCCAGACCAGCGTCTCGTCGTCCGGTGCGACGACGACCGGACCAACGACGGCGCCGGGCACACGGTCCGTGATCGCCTCCTCCAGTCGCCCGACAGCCTCGACGTCCAGGATGCAGTCGTCGTCCACGAGCATGACGTGCGTGGCCCCCCGGGCGAGCGCGGCATCGGCGCCGATCGCGAATCCCCCGGCAGCGCCCGAGTTGTACCCGGGGCGGACGATCTCGACGGTCGGATCGGCGAACGCCTCGTCGAGTTGTGCCTCGGGAGAGTTCTCGACGACCACGATCCCGTCGGGCGGACGGGTCTGCCGGAGGAGCGCCCCGACGGCCGCGACGGCAACCTCCGGACGTCGGTAGGTCGCAACGACGGCGTACAGGAGGGGACTATCGGCAGGCGCCTCGGACGGGGCGAGGCTCGGGGCGAGTTGGATCACGCGGACACCCTTCGCGCTGTCCCGGCCCCGATCCCAGCCTACCGGCTCGGGTGGCGGATCGCCGGCGCGCGGACGCCCTCACCCGTCCACATTCGGCCTTCCTCGCATCCGCGGCGCCGCCAACGCACCCCTGCTCAACGCAGACTCAACCGGTGACTGGCGGCATAGACGGGGCAGAGAGGGAGTCCCATGCCTGCAAGCGCTTATCTCCAACTGATCCGTCGCTGGGGCATCGTCCTCGCGATCGGCGTCGTCCTCGGCGCCCTCGCGGCGTTCCTCCTGACCGAGCGCATGACGCCGACCTATGAATCCACCTCGACGATCCTCGTCGAGCAACTGCCGATCGAGGGCCAACCCGTCGGCCGTAACGAGGTCGAGACCGGGGCCGTGCTCGCGAGCGTGTACACGGAGCTGGTCACGACGCAGCCGATCCTGGAACGTGCCATCACCGACGGCGGGCTGACGATCACGGCGGCTGAACTCCGTGACCGTCTGTCAGTCGAGCAGGCGCCGCAGAGCCCGATCATCCGGATCACCGGCGCCGCCGCCACCGCGGCCGACGCGAGGGCGGTCTCGGTCGCGACCACCGACGCCTTCATCGCGACGGCCTCGGAAGGCCTCACGACGGCGCCGGTGCGCCTGAGCGTCGTCGAGCCGGCGGGCGAGCCCATCGCGCCGGTCTCGCCCCGGCGCGCGCTCAACGTCGCCGCCGGGGCGCTGGCGGGCCTGCTCGCCTGCGCCGGGGTCATCGCCGCCGCCGTCCGGGTCGACAACCGCGTAACCCGCATCGAGCAGGTGGAGGCGATCGCCGGCGTCCCGGCCCTGGGCGAGGTGCACCAGCTCCTCCACCGAGTCCGCGGCCGGGGCGCCGACGAGGACATCCGCACGCTTCGGGCACGACTGCTGCCCTCCCTCCAGCCGGACGACCTCGGCGAGTTCGGACGGCGGATCGTGGTCGTCACCGGCCCGCGCTCAGGCGAGGGGACCAGCGTCGTCGCGGCGAACCTCGCGCTCGCCTTCGGCGTCGCCGGCTTCCGCACGCTGATCGTGGATGCGAACCTTCGCGATCCGGCGCTCACCGCCATGTTCGGGGCGGTCGACCAGCCGGGACTCATCGACGTCCTGGCGTCCGACCGCGCGGTGCTTCCCGCCGATGTGATCCGCGAGACGGGCCGCACGGCCGTCTCCATCCTGCCGGCGGGCCCCGTGACCCCGGCGTCGGCCGACCTCGTCGCGTCCGCCGAGGTGCGCGCACTGTTCCGCGACCTGCGCGAGGCGTTCGACCTCGTGATCGTCGATGCGCCGCCACTGCTCGAGGTGGCGGACGCATCGGCGCTCGCGGCGCTCACGGACCTGGCGGTGGTGGTGGCGCGGCCCGGGAAGACGCGCGCCAGCGACCTCCGCGCGGCCGTGCAGGAGCTCACACGCTCCGGCCGCGCCGTTGCCGGCGTCGTCCTGGACTCCGGCGCGAGAGGATCGAGGAAGCTCCGCGCTGTCCCCGACGTGCCGGAGGTGGAGGGCGCGCCCGAGCTCGACGTCCACGAGTCAGAGATGACCGACCTCGCGAGCGTGCGGGACCGTGCTCCAGGTCTCGTCCACGCCGGCACGTCCTCTCCGGCCGAGGGGCCGGACGGCCGTCACGACATCGCGGATCGAGCGCCGGGACGGCGGGCGGTCGAGCCGTACTCGGACGATGCGCCGGCCCGCGTTGCGCGTCGCCGGCCGCGCCGCGCAGGCTCGTAGCTACGGGGTCGGACGCTGCGGGCTGACGACGTTCAGTCCCTGTGCCATGCCGATGGCGATGCCGACCTCGTCGACGAGGAGCTTCGTCGGTTGGCCGTAGATGCCCCACTTCGTGTAGACGCTCTTGCCGTCCACGAGCGTCGGGCCGGTGTATGAGACGACCTGTTCGCCGTCCAGGTACACCTCGAAGAGGCCGTCGTCCTCATCGGTCCAGCGGACGTGGAAGGCGAAGTCGTACCAGCGCTCCTCCTCCAGTTCGCCCTCCCAGAGGTAGTCGAAGCCCTCGTCCTCGCGCCGCCGTACGAAGAACTCGAGCGGGTCCGGGCGGATGTGCAGCGAGAATGCGGGGGAGGCGCCGGTGCCCTCGTGGAACTGGAAGATGATGCGGTCGTTGAAGAAGTTGTCGTTCTTCCCCTGGTCCCAGTCGGCCGGCAGGTAGTAGCTGGCGCCGTACCAGTAGTCGATGTCCATCGCCGCGTGGTACTCGCTCTGCCACTCCGCGCGATACCCGAGGCGTCCGCGATACTGCCCGTCGGTGGCCTCGAGGAGGGCGACCCCCGCCCGGGCGCCCATGCGCACCGCGTCCTCGGTGGTCGTCAGGCCGTGCTTGTCCGTGGCCTGCGTCGAGGCGACGACGCCCTCACCGTCCTCGAACGACATGAGGCTGAGGAGGATCGCCGGCGGGCCGAGTGGCGTCGGGAGAAACTCGTTGTCGGGGACGCGGGCGGTCGTCGGGGACGGGGGTGGGGTCTCATCCGAGTCCGTACGGCCCGTGGCGATGGGCACCGCCATTGCGAGCATCACGGCCAGGAGGATCCGCCTCACCAGCCCGAGGCGGTGCGGGGTGCGCAGACGGGAACGGTGCCCCTTCGGCCGGCTCACGTGCGATCACTCCGCAGCGCCGACCCATCTACAGGTAAGCAGGTGGATCCGCGGATCACAACGAGCAGACGTGAAGAGTTCGTGACCGTCCGTTATCGGGGCGAGACGGCCCTCAGCTGGTCCGGCCCCTCAGCGACGCGGACGTCGTCGAACAGGAGGCGGGTCGGCTGCCCGTAGATGCCCCACTTGCTGTACGTGACCGACCGGACCGCGAGCGTGCGCCCGGTGTACGCGACGCGTCGCGCGCCATCGACGTACACCTCGAAGCGGCCCGTGTCGTCCTTCGTCCAGATCGCGTGGAACGCCACGTCGTACCAGCGGTTCGTCTCAAACGGCCACCGCGCGAGGGTCTCGAAGCGGTTTCCCTCGGCATTCCGCTCGGGCAACTTGCGTCGCACCCAGAGCTCCTGCCGGTCGGCGTCCAGGTGGAGGCTGAACATCGGGGAACCCTCGTCCGCGAACTGGAAGATGATCCGGTCGTCCCACGTCGAGTTGTCGCCCTGGTCGTAGTCCGACGGGAAGTAGAATGAGATCCCGTGCCAGCGCTCCGCGCCCGGCCCCGTGATGTGGTCGTTCCCGTGCCACTCCGAGCGGTACCCGCCGCCGCCCCAGCGCTCATCGCCCGGGCGGAGGAGCGCGAACCCGGCATACGTTCCGCTGCGAGCGGCCTCGGTCGTCGCGCCCAGACGCGCCGTGCCCGACTGTCCGCCCAGCAACCCCACCTCGCCCGCCTCGTACGTCACGTCGAGGAGGAGCGAGATGTGCGGTGCGGGAACGAGGGCCGCTCCGGGCAACACGACCGAGACCGGGATGGCCGAGGCCAGGCGCGAGAGGTGATCCACCGGGGACTCGGTGTCCGACCGATCACGCTGCAGCCAGACGACGCTGCCCGGAGTGAGCGAGTCGTCCCCGAGGCTGTTCACGAATGCCGGCGCCTCCGCCGTGTGCCAGCGGTACTCCTGCGTCGCCACGTCGAACGCGAGCACGGAGGCCACCCGGAACGGCTGTGCCTCGATCAGCCGCGCAAGCGAGGTCGTCCCCGCGAGGCCGGCCACGAGCCCGCCCGGTGGCGGGCTCCCCAGGGCCGAGGGCTCGCGTACCGCCGCGGTGCTCGGCATGCCCCAGCTCACACCCTCGCGAGTGTCGCGCTCTGCGCGGCGCACCCACACGAGCGCACCCGTGCGGAAGGCATCGAGGAACGTCTGGTTCGCAAAGGCTGGACTGGCCGGCGAGTAGATCGCCCAGCGCTGCAGCCCGATGTCGAAGATCGCGAGCGTGGTCACCTCGAACGGCACGGTGGCGAGGAACTCCATGACCTCGCGTGACTCTGTGACGGTCGTCGAGATGCCGCCCGGGGGCGGCACGGTCGCCGCCTCGAACCGGGCGGACAGCGCGGCCTCGGCGGTTGCGATGCGCGGCGCCGCCCCGGGAAACGCCAGCAGCGCGACCAGCACGCCGATGGTGATCGCGACGGGCGCGAGACGAAGAGAGGTGAGACGCATGTGACGTCCAGAAGGGCGCACGACCACGCGGACTCATCCCCGCGATGGTCTCAGGAGGAGTGAGCCGACCCCGAGTCCATCGTACAACACGCTTCTGTTACGCCTCGTCAATAAATGTGATGGAAATCCCTACCTCATCCGCGACGCAACCAAAACTCAACCTTCCCTCCGGACCCCCCGCCTACGGTCGCACCAGCAGACGGGGAGGCGACCCGTGCGGATCCACGGACTCATGCTGGTGAAAGACGAGGCCGACGTCATCGGCGAGACGCTGGCGGCCGCCCTCAGCTGGTGTGACGCGATCTACGTCTTCGACAATGGCAGCAGCGACGGCACCTGGGAGCTGGTGCGGGCGATGGCCGCTGCGGATCCCCGCCTCGTGCCGTTCAAGCAGGATCCGGCGCCGTTCAGCCAGGGCTTGCGCGCCGAGATCTTCCGGCAGTACCGGCCCCGCGCCGTCGATGGCGACTGGTGGACCGTGCTGGATGCGGACGAGTTCTACATCGACGACCCACACCTGTTCCTCGACGAGGTGCCCGCGCCCTACGGCGAGGTGTGGAGCTCGAGCTTCCAGTACTACCTGACCGATGTGGACATCGCGAGCTATGAGGCGGCGCCGCGCGAGTTCCTCGCGACGCCCGTGCAGCAACGGCTGCACTACTACCTGAACAACTGGTCGGAGTCGCGGTTCTTCCGGCACCACGCCGGCCTCGTGTGGCCGCGCAACCCCGACGGCCCGGGGCGGAAGCGGCCCTTCGGCCTGGGCCGCGCCTACACGGAGCGCATCCGCCTGAGGCACTACCAGTACCGCTCGCCCGAGCAGGTCCAGCATCGCCTGGACCTCCGCGCGTCGGTGGTCGACAGCTACCGCCATGAGCACTCGGACGACTGGCTCCGCAGCGTCATTGGCGACCGTGCGTCCGAGGTGGCCGCCACCGCCGATACCGCCGATGTCGCAGAGCGCCCAACGATGTCCGCACCCTCGTGGCGAGATCGCATCGTGCCCGCCTCGGCGCTGCGGTACGACGCCGGCGACGGCGCACTGGTCGAGGAGCCGGACGCCCTCCCCCCACTCCCGGTCGATCCGTTCCGCGTCCGTGAGTGGAAGCACCGCGCCGCCTCGGCGCGCTGGCGGCTGGTCGAGCGGTTGCGCGGACGCGGGGCCTGAACCTGCCCCTGCGAGGTGGCCCGCCGGGGCCACTCAACCTCGCCTCAACCTCCGTCAGGCACCATGTGAGTGGGTCGGGCACCCATCTGGATGTCTCATCATGCTCGTACTGGTCGGAGACCTCGAACCGGAGTACGCCGAGGTCATCGAGGAGGTGATGCGCTGCCGCTCGCACCGCGTGGTGGTGGCCGCAAGCCGGGAGTCCTTCCTGCGCTTCTTCGATCGCTCGCCCGTTGACCTGATCGTCATGAGTTCCGCCCTCGCCGAGGGGCCTGCGGACCTCCTGGTCGCCCAGCTGCATTGCAGCCAGCCGGCGCCCATCGTGGTCACCTTCGAGGAGGGCCAGGCGCCGGAGATGGCCGCGTGCTTCCACGCCGGCGCGGACGACTGCATCCGCAAGCCCTTCCACCCCGGCGAGTTTGCCGCCCGCATCGACGCCATCACCCGCCCTCGATTCACCGGACTCGACGAGGAGCAGGAGCGCCGGGATGCACGAGGCCTTCGCTTCACCACGTCGATCGGGCCGCGCGGGATGGAATTCGACGACGACGCACACCGCGCCTACGTCGATGGCGTCGACGTCCGGTGCAGCCGCCTCGAGTACGACATCCTCCGCACGATCGCGGAGATGGACGGCGCGGTCCTCCCGTACCCGCTCCTGAATCAGCGCATCTGGGGCTACTCGGGGCTCGCGGACGCCACCATGCTGAAGGGCCACATCGGCTCGATCCGCGCAAAGCTCCGCGCTGCCGGCGCGGGTGACGACGTCATCCGCACGGTGAACGGTGTCGGATACGCGCTCGCGCCGACGGAGGACTTCATGGGGTCCGGCGAGCGCCGCGGTGGGGATGTTGCATTCTGATGTCCATCGTCAGATCTCCCCAACGGAGGAGGCGCCCGGTTCGTTCTCTCTGCGGGTCGGTCAGTCCGCTCGAAGGTATGTACGGTTGATGGCGCGGGCCTGCTCGTCTGCCCACGGCGCCACGCCCAGGCTCCGGCTCGTGCATCCCTCCGCCGCCCCCCCGACGCGCGTCGCGTACCGGGGGATTGGTGATCGGGCGGCGGTGCATGCTGATCGGCGACCAGGAGTCGCGCCCATGCTGATCACCGTCTACGACGAGGACGACGAGTTGTTCGCGCACCTGCTGGTCACCACCGCGCGACGGCTCGGCCACTCCGCGCAGCACGTCACCGACCTCCGCCAGATCGACGACGCGTTCATCACCCACCCCACCGCGGTCATCGTGGGCGTCGGACGCCTCGGGGATGACGTCATCGCCCAGGTCGGGCGGCTGCGCGCGCGGCACGAGCAGTCCCTCATCGTCGTCGCCGCCGAGGGCGCCACGCCAAGTTCGACGATCGCCGCCATCGAGACCGGCGCGAGCAATGTGGTGCGCAAGCCGCTGCTGCCTCGCGAACTCATCACCTGGATCGAGCGGGCGGTCCAGGTCACCGACTCAGAAGTACCGGGCGGCCGGATCCAGGTCGCGGACCTCGACATCGACCTGCACCGGGTCCTCGCCTCGAAGGCGGGCGCGGCGCTGTCCCTCACGAGGATGGAGTTCCGGCTCCTCTACTGCCTCGCCCAGCATGTGGGACGTGTAACACCGACCGACCGCCTGATCACCTTCGGCGGCGACGCGGACGAGATCGCGGCCTCCAGCCTGAAGAGCCACATGTCACACCTGCGCACGAAGTTGCGTGCCGCCGGAGGCGCCCCCGTGCGGATCACCGCGCGCCAGATGCTGGGGTACGTCCTTGAGGTCGACGAGAAGGACGCCGGGGTCACGGCGCGCTGAGTCGTCCGGCTGTCCATCCTCGACCGTCGAGAATGACTTCGATCCGTGGAGGACAAACGAGGCGGCGTCCGATCGGACGCCGCCTCGGAGTTGGTGAGCCAGCGCTCGTCAGGCTGGGAGCGTTGCCACCTCGGGCGGCTGTTCCTGCTGGCAGGCCCGCTTCGCCCGCCGGGCCACGGCGCCGATCCGCGCCGCGAACTCCAGCGGGTGGAACGGCTTCTCGATGTACTCGTCAGCGCCGGCCTCGAAGCACGCGACGACCTCCGCCACGGTCAGGTGCGACTCCGAGGTGATCACCAGCGCCACCTCCGGCCGCGTCTGGCGGAGCGCCCGGGTCAGGTCGAGCGCGCTCCGGTTGTCGGGCGCCCCGCGGTCGATGATGACCATGTCCTGACGCTGCCGCCGGAGGACGTTCACAGCAGAGGTCACCGAGTCCGCGGACTCGATGTGAGAGGCTTCGCGGCGCAGGGTGGTCCGGATGATCTCCACGTATTCCGGATCGGGATCGACGACGAGCGTCCGGTCCACTGTCCCAATGCGCTGATCCACTGTTGCCAGCAGCTGCGTCATATGTAGTTGCTCCGTTTAGTATCGGTGGTTGCGTTCCGCCCTGGATCACCGTAGACAGAGCACGTCGCAACGCGGTGCCTAAAGCGTTCATGGATGTACGCACGCCATTGCGTAGGCATCTCAAAGCGGAAAACGTTCATCTCGTCATCACACGGCTGAAAGTCTCGTGACAGCGCCCGGCGATGCCTGCCCGGCGGCCCTTGTCGGACGCGGACTGGCCGCCGGCAGCCCAACACGTGCGTCGAGCGTCGCGGACCACCTCGGCGCGTGTCACCTACCTTCAACGTTCCGTCAATCGCCGTTCGTCAGAGTCCGTCTCACAAGGCGAGTCCGTCACCCGACGGCGCCTCAGCGGGACGGACAGGTGCGACATGGCGCGAATCGGTGTCGTCGGGTGTGGTCATGTCGGGCTGGTGGTCGCGGCTTCATTCGCGAAGCTGGGGCACGAGGTCCTCGGCATCGACACCGACAGCGCAAAGGTCGAGGCGCTCCGAGGAGGCGCGTGCCCCATCCCGGAGCCGGAGCTGGACGCCATGCTCAGCGCCGGACGGGAGTCCGGTCGGCTGACGTTCCGGGACCGCTACCCACGGGACTTCGATGTGGAGTTCGTCTTCATCGCCGTGGGGACGCCCGCCTCCACCGGTGGCGCGTCCGACCTGCGCGCCGTGTACCAGGCCGTGAAGGCCGTCGCGCCCACGCTGCGACCGGGCACGGTCGTCGTGAACAAGAGCACGGTACCCGTCGGCACCTGCGACGTGATGCGGCAGCTCGCATCGCTCGCGGCGGACGCGCCGGTTTCCGTGGTGTCCAACCCCGAGTTCCTCCAGGAGGGCGACGCGGTCCGGAACTTCCTGGAACCGGACCGCATCGTCCTGGGGTCCGACGACCCCGACGCGATCGAGCGTGTCGCCGCCCTCTACGAGGAGTTCGATGCGCCCATCGTCCGCGCTGACCTGCGTACCGCGGAGATGATCAAGTACGCGTCCAACACCTTCCTCGCGACCAAGGTCTCGTTCATCAACGAGATGGCTTCCATCTGCGAGGTCGTCGGCGCCGACGTCACCGAGGTCGCGATCGGCATGGGCTTCGACCCGAGGATCGGCGACCGCTTCCTGCAGGCGGGCATCGGCTGGGGTGGCAGTTGCTTCCCGAAGGACGTGATGGCGCTCGAACACACCGCCTCGATCGGTGGCATGCACCCGCAGCTCCTCCGCGACGTCGTGGAGATCAACCGCGACCAGCGACGGCAGGTGCTCCGCAAGTTGCGCGACACGCTGGGCAGCATCGAACGCCGACGGATCGTCGTCCTCGGCGCGGCGTTCAAGCCGCACACGAGCGACACGCGCGACTCACCCGCCCTCGAGGTCGCCGACCTCCTCCAGCTGAGCGGCGCGGACGTCGTCGTCTACGACCCGCACGTCTCGCCGGAGTCGGTCACCGCACAGTTCCCGCAACTCACGGTGGCAGACGACCTTCTCGAGGCCGCCCGCGACGCGGATGCGCTGGTCCTCGCGACAGCGTGGCCGGAGTTCCAGGAACTGCCGCTCGACCAGCTCGCGCGCGTCATGCGGGTCCGCCTGATCATCGATGGCCGTAACGCCCTCGACGCCGGCGCCGTGAGCGCCGCCGGGTTCGCGTACCGCTGCATCGGACGCCCCGCCCTCGAAGGCGGCTCCGTGCCGCACGACGCCGACTTCGACGGTGTCGTCCCGATGCGGCTGGTGGCCGTCGGCCGTGAGCCGGCCCTGGCAACTGAGCGATGACGGCTGCCGCGCCGTCCAGCCGGACAACCCGAAACCGCGAGGGCAAGCCGCCTCGGTCGCCGCTGCCGGCCGTCTCACGGTCGGCGGTGATGCCGCGCTGGAAGCGCGCGCTGGACCTCGCAGTGGCGGGATCGACGCTGGTGGCGCTGACGCCGTTGTTCGCCGTGCTGACGGTCATCGTGCGGCTGGACAGTCGCGGGCCCTCGTTCTTCGCGCAGACCCGCATCGGCCTGAACGGAGAACCGTTCACGTGCTGGAAGTTCCGCTCGATGTACACGGATGCCGAGGAGCGCCTCGCGCTCCTCGCCGACCGGAACGAGGCCGCCGGGCCGCTGTTCAAGATGCGCGACGACCCGCGCTGCACTCGGTCAGGTCGGTTCCTGCGGAAGACGTCGCTGGACGAGTTGCCGCAGCTCTGGAACGTGCTGGTCGGCGACATGAGCCTCGTCGGCCCGCGTCCCCCGCTCCCGTCCGAGGTGCAGCGGTACGAGCACCGCCACTACCGCCGCCTCCGGGGCGTGCCGGGGATCACCGGCCTCTGGCAGGTGCGGGCGCGCGAGCGACACAACTTCGAGGAGATGGTCGAACTGGACGTGGAGTACCTGGACCACGTCAGCCTCGCCTCGGACCTGCGCATCCTCGCCTCCACCATCCCGGTGGTCCTCCGTGGCAGCGGATCGCACTAGGCGGACGCTGCCCGCCCGGACCCGCTTCCGGCGCCTGACGCTATCCTCGGTGGCGCAGGTCGCTCGGCGGTCGTCCGCAGGTACGGGCACCCGGGTTGAGCGGGGGAGCAGCGATGGCGAGCAGGTGGGAGTCCGCGTACATCCCGGAACTCGCCCGCGCGTTCCACGAACGCTACCCGGAGGTCGACCTCCTCACGTTCGAGCTCGGGCTGCTGAGCCCCACCGCCGGCCTCGCGATCTCCTCGGCGTTCTCGCGCGCACTCCAACCACTCGGCATCGCCGCACCTCGCAGCCACGTCCTGATGACGGTGTTCCTCTCGCCGGACGGGTGTCTCTCGCAGCGGGAGATCAGCGACCGGTTGATGGTCACGGGTGGCAACATCAGCCAGCTCGTCAACGCCCTCCACAAGGACGGACTCGTCCGGCGCACGGTCAGGCGCAACAACCGGCGTGTGACCGACATCCGCCTCACACCGGCGGGGCTCGAGGTCTGCCGGCAGGTCCTCGAGATCCGCGGGCAGTTCGTCGCTGACGCCTGGAGCGTCCTCGACCAGGACGAGAAACGCGCCCTGAAGGGCATGCTGGAGCGCCTCCTCACGCACGCGGAGACCCTGCACGCTGCGCCACCCGAAGACACTGCCGCCGCCGAGGCCGCGAGCTAGGGCAGTCGTCGCGCCTCCCGCCCCGAGCGTCGATGCCGGCCCTCGCGATGCACCTCCACTGGTCCAGAATTCGTCTCGACTAACATTTGCATGATGCGTCGACTAATCTCATGATATCGGCGACCGACCCGGTTCTCGCCCTGTGCGAGGGACTCCCGCCGGCCGAATCGATCCACGCCGAGACCCGGAACCCCAAGGAGCGTCCGCATGCCCGAAACCCTCATCGCCCGCCCGTTCGAATCACTCAGCGTCGTCATCGAGGACTCCACGCGCCGGGAGTTCCTCACCGGCGCCGGTGCCGTTGCGCTGGCCGTCGCGTTCCTCGCGGCGTGCGGCGACGGCGAGGATGGCGACGACGCCCCGGCCACTCGCACGATCGAGACGGCGTTCGGCCAGGTCGAGATTCCCACCCGGCCCCAGCGCGTGGTCGCGGTGGTGAACTACGCGATGAACGCGCTGTTCAGCCTCGGCGTGACGCCCGCGGGTGTCCCCGATGGCTTCGAGGCGTCCGTCCTGCCGTCCGAGCTCGAGATGTACCGCGCGGCGCCGAAGGTGGGGCCGTGGAACGAACTCGACCTGGAGCAGGTCGCGGCCCTGGACCCGGACCTCATCCTGGGGCTCGACATCGAGTGGAACACGCCGATGCGCGACCAGTTGAGCGCGATCGCCCCGACGGCCCTGTTCGCCCTCGAAGGGACGAGCGACTGGGCGAAGGTGACCGAGCAATACGCCGACGCCATGGGCCTGCAGAAGGAGCTCGAGGCGCTCGAGCAGCGCTACCACGACCGTGCCGTCGAGGTGAAGGCAGCGCACGAGGAGGTCGTCGCGAACACCCGGTTCGCGATCGCGAACGAGTTCCAGGAGGGCTGGGTGCTCTGGTACCCGGACTCCTCCGGTGCGCAGGTGCTGGGCGAGGCGGGAATCCAGTGGTTCGTGGGCGCCGCCGGGAAGACCGGCAACTTCGAGCCGTTCTCACTGGAAGTGGTCAACCAGCTCGCAGCGGCGGATGCGATCCTGATCCGCTCCACCGGTGGTGTCCTCAGCGAGCGGACGCAGGCGTTCCTCGCCCTCGATGTCGTGAAGGCGCTGCCCGCCGTCGCGGCCGGGCACGTGTTCCCGATCGCCAACCTCTTCCCCACGAGCTACACGCAGGCGCTCGCGCTGGTCGAGGAGACGGACGCCTTCCTCGGCCGGTTGTAGGCACGGTCGAGCGCGCCGCCGCGAGTCCACTGCCGGCCGTCGAGCAGGCGGGCGACGGACTCGCGGCGACTGCCGCTCCGCCCGGGCGCGTTCGTGGGCGTGGCCTAGCCGCGCTCGAAGTACAGGTCGTAGTGCAGGGCGCAGCCCGGGTTGAACGCGGCCGCGCACGTGGGACAGCGCGACTCGCACGCCAGGTACTCGTCGATGCTCAGCGTCGCTCCGCACACGCCACAGAGGATCGCCGTCGCCGACCGCTCCTCCAGCGGCCAGACTTCCCGAGGGTGATCGACGGCCTCGTCGTGACACTCGTAGCAGGGGTACCAGTCGCCGCAGCACTTCATCCGCAGCGCGATCACGTCCAGCGGGCCATGCCAGTGCGCACACCGCGTCTCCGCATCGACGTCCTGCCCTCGGACGGCCTGCCCGTGCACCACTCGCGTCGCCGTCTGTTCGGACATTCCACGCACTCCTCGCTCCGCCGGACCGTCCGAGGTCCTCGCGCCCAGAGTACGCCGGCCAGGCGGGGCATATATTCCCCAAGAACCAGTATGTGGAGAGGTACTCATGACTACTGACAGCGGCTCATCGGGCATCCTGTTTGAGCAGCGCGGCGCGATCGGCGTCATTACCCTGAACCGCCCCGAGAAGCTCAATGCGATGAACCACGAGGTCTTCGAGGGCTTCCTGGACTACCTCGAACAGTGCCGGGACCCCTCCGTCCGCGCGATCGTCATCCGTGGCGAGGGGCGCGCGTTCTGTGCCGGCGACGATATCGGCTCCATCCGCCCGACGGATGCGATGGGCGGACCGATCGGCGGCTACGGCACCGAGCACCCCCGCGAGACGATCCACCGCGCCAGCCCCTACCGCGTCACCACCGAGATATACCGCCACCCCAAGCCCGTCATCGCCGCTGTCCACGGCTACACGCTGGCGATGGGCTGCGAGGTCGCGCTCGCCTCGGACTTCCGCATCGTCGCGGAGGGCACCACGTTCGGCATCGTCAACATCCGCACGGGCGGCGTCGGCGGGGTGTGGCTCCTCGAGAAGTACGTGGGCCTCGGCAAGGCGAAGGAGTTCATCCTCACCGGCGAGTACTGGGACGTCGACCAGGCGGAGCAGATGGGCCTCGTCACGCGCCGCGTCGACCGCGAGGACCTCGACGCGGCCGCCATCGCGTACGCGGAGCGCTTCCTCGACCTGCCCGGCAAGGTGGTGGGGTACGCCAAGGCGGCGATCCACCACAGCCTGCACGTGGACATCGAGGATGGGCACGAGCAGATGATCTTCGCGAATTCGCTCGCCGTCCGGACCGAGGACCGCGCCGAAGGCCGCCGGTCCTTCGTGGAGAAGCGGAAGCCGCGCTACACCGGACGCTAGGGGCGCTAGGCGTCCCGGGCCTCGAGGCCCTCCGACAACCACTTCCAGTGGCGACCAAAGTGGTCGCCACTGCTGTGCAGGAGCACGGCACCGATCGTGCCGCCGCTCCAGGGGACGCCGGGCATCTGGATGTCGAACTGGTCGTCCTCGATCCGCGCGAGGAGGGCGAGGGTCTCCGCGCGGACGGTCTGACTGAGCCGCAGCAGCTCAGCGAACGGCATGTCTCGCGACGCCTCCACCGACTCCTCGTTCACCCGGTTCACCGCCGCCAGGATCTCCTCGCGCGTCGTGCCTCGATCCCCGCCCACCGCACCGCGAGGGTCCTCCGTCGCGCCGTCGAGGAAGGCGGTGATGATGCTGTTGAAGTGGCGCTCCACGCGGAGGAGGTGGCTGAAGTGGTCCTTCGGGGTCCACCAGAGGGCGGGATCGTGCTCACTCGGGGTGGCCGGGCTCGTCATCGCTTCCGGCCACAGCGCACCGAAGGCCTCGAGGGTCGCGATCCGGTCACGGCTCAGCGCGATCTCGATCTCAGTGCGGTTCATGCGCGTGTCCCTTCGGACGGATAGAGGGCGGTACGACATCATCGATGTTGCCGTCGCCCGGTGAGCAGCGTCGAGCAGACAGTACCGCGCCCGGGAGCGACGTTCGACGCGCGGGTTCCCTCAGGGCGCTGGCGGGCCTACGGTGGAAGGGTCGTCGGGAGCTGGAGGTCTTTCTAGGGCCCTTTGCAACGGTTCCCGACGGCATCCTCCCATCGCCTCATCGATCGTCCGGACGAGCCCGCCAGATGGCGGGCTCCTGCGTGCACCCCTCCCCGATCCCTCCCTGATCCGGCCCCTCCAGATCCGGCCCCTCCCCCTTCACGGGGGAGGGTTGGGGTGGGGGAATGGTCAAACGCTGAGGACACACGGAGGACACCCCGCCGACCCCCAACCGTCCGACCGTGCTGACGCGGCCTTAGCGCTCCGCGAAGTACTCGAGGACGGCCCGCACACCCGCGCGGTGGTCCTCCAGGTCGGTCGCGTCCGAGCGAGCCAGCTCGACGTCCATCGCCGGGATGCGAAGCCGGTCCATCGAGTCGATGAACTCGCCCGAGATGTCGTAGAAGTTCCACGTGTCGAGGTAGGCGAAGCCAGCGGCCCGGGCATAGCGGCGCGCCATGAACACTGCCGCGGGCTGGCGGTTGGCCTCCACGAGTGCTCCACAGCAGTGGTACACGATGATCGCCGCGGGGCGAGCGAGTTCGATGAAGCCCTGCAACGCTTCGGTCTCCGGCTCCGAGAGCGGCGTGGAACCGCCACTGACCGGCCCCGTCGCCGGGTGCCACGCCTTCGTGTCCCAGTCCGCCGACGGCCAGTTGCGGTTGAGGTCCACCTCGTTCGCGTTGAAGTGGACGTCGAGGGCGATCCCGTCAGGGTTGAGGCTCGGTAGCACGCAGACGATCGTCCCGTCCGGCACCACGAGGCGGCCGCGCGCGAAGTCGGCGGTCAGCTCCAGCGCCAGGTCGAACGTGATCGCCTCGAACCCGGTGTGGATCGCACCGACGATGAGGATGACATCGGCGTCGACCGGATCGTCCGAGGTGAAACAGCTGACCTCGATCCCGCGCCCGCGCACAGACGTCCCGATCTGGAACGTCTCGGAAGCGTCGGTGGAGTGAGGGCGCTCGGCCGAGAGTGCTGCCATCCCGACGAACAGAAGCAGGGGCAGTGCGAGCAGCCGTCGAGGTCGCTCCGATACCCATTGCCCAAGGACGGCAGGCGAAGCAAGCACGCGACGGATGATGTGAGACAGCGGGCGATCCTCTCGGTCGAAACATCAGCGCATTTGAACGCCACTGAGTCACTCCCCGATTCTCACGCCCATTCCATAAAAGTCGATGCCACAGGAATCGCCGTCCAGCATCCGGGTACAACAAAGGCATCCCGGATGGACCGGGCCGAGTTAGAAGCACCGGAAACGTGCTCGCTAGTACGCGATTGACTCGCCATCGAGCGGCGGTGTGCTCTCCGGGACGCGTCGGTTGTCGGTCACGGCCTCGAACCCACTCGCCAGCTTGATGAGCGTCGGCTCGCTCCACGGCCGTCCGAGGATCTCGAGGCCGACCGGCAGGCCCTCGGGGGTGAACCCCATCGGCACGATGAACGCCGGGAGGCCGATGACCGGGC
>CAYPYF010000001.1:43447-78244 GCA_964414675.1 uncultured Dehalococcoidaceae bacterium | reverse complement strand
TTGGGCCGGTACTGGCGCTCCGGGTCGCTGCTGGGCCCGATCTTCAGCGGGCCGTGCAACTTGTGCGGGTAGATCAGCGCGTCGAGCCCCCACTTGTCCATGAGGTCCACGACGACCTGCCGGAGGCGGTTACGGCCCTCCAGGGTGGCGCGGAAGTTCACGTCCCGATCGAGGTCGACCGGGTGCTCGATGTTCTCGCGGTCCTGGTCGCGGATCGGCATCTCGGTGCTCAACAGCAGCGCCTCGGCATCCTTGAACGGATAGTCCGGGCCCTGGCGCGACAGGTACTCGTTGATCGCGTGGATGCGCTCGTGCGCACTCGGGAAGACGTTGGCATCGAGGTACTCCGGGAGGTCGATGTCGAGGGCGACCGGATCGAAGACGGCCGCGCCGTTCGCGGCGAACACACCGATCGCGGCCTTCGCCATCTCGATCACCGCGGGGTCCACCGGCGTGAAGTCCCACGCCTCCTTCAGCACGCCGACCCGCGCACCCTTCAGGCCCTCCGCATCGAGGAACGAGACGTACGGCTTGAGCGGCATCTTCCCGAGGCTGTTCGCGGTCCAGAGGTCAGCGCTGTCGAACCCGGCGATGACGTCGAGCGTCGCGGCCAGGTCGTAGACCGTGTGCGCCATCGGGCCGCCTCGCTCGCCGGTGATATAGCTCCACATCTGTCCGGCGCGGCTGATCAGGCCGGAGGTGGTGGAGAGGCCAAAGAGGTTGCTGTCGCTGGTGGGGGTGCGGATGGAGAACCCGGTCTCGCTCCCGAGGCCGACCGTACCGAAGTGCGCAGAGAGCCCGGCGCCGGTGCCGGCGCTCGACCAGCCCGGAGTGCGGTCGAGGCAGAACGGGTTCTTCGTCGGCCCCGCGATCGTGCTGGCGGTGAGGATGTCGGTCGTCGCGTACCAGTCGCTCAGGTTCACCTTCGCGAGCATGATCGCGCCCGCCTCGCGGAGCTTCTTCACGATCGTGGAGTCGCGCCCGGGCGTCACGCCCTGCAACGGCAGGTAGCCCCCCGTCGTCGGCATCTCGTCGGTATCGAAGACGTCCTTGACGAGCACCGGGATGCCGTGCAGCGGCGAGCGAGCGCCAGTCCGCTGCCGCTCCGTGTCCAGTGCGCGTGCCGTGGCGAGCGCCTGCTCGTTCCGCGCGAGGACGGCGTTGATCTGAGGCCCCGCCTGGTCATACGCCTCGATGCGGTCGAGGTACATCTGGACCAGCCGCTCGGACGTGAGGGCGCCGGCGTCGAACGCCGCGTTGATGTCGGCGATGCTCGCGGTCGTGAGGTCGAACTGTGTGGAGGGCATGCGTCCCGTTCTGTCGTGTCTGCTGGAGGCCGCGCCGAAGGCGCACCGAGGCGACGCCCCGGTGCGCGACGAGCACGTGAACAGCAGCCTCGCGTCGACAGATTTCGGAGACCGGCACGGCCGGATGAACTTCGCGGGAACGCGCGCCTGCGGGGAGGTTGCCCGTCGGTTGCGCAGGGCTTTCGAGCGGACGCGCTACCCGCCCGCCCGCTTCACGCGGTGGCCGAGGGCTACCAGCCGTGCCTCGACGCGGTCGCGGTGGTCGCCCTGGATTTCGAGCGTTGCGCCCTCGCGGGTGCCGCCCGCACCACAGTGTTGCTTCAGCACCTTCAGCAACGCGTCGAGGTCGGCCTCTGAGCCGGGGACGCCGGTGATGGTCGTCACGGTCTTGCCGCCGCGGCCGGACTTCTCCCGGCGGATGCGCACGAACCCGTCGTCGGGCGGCGCGACCGGCCGCGCCGCGTTCCCCGGCGCGCGTCGCTGTGGCGCAGGGCGGCCCTTCGCCTGGACCACGTGCTCGCCGTCCGTCGAATAGACCAGCCGAGGGCGCTCGTCAGGCACGGGGGCCACCCTCGCGCTGGGCCTCGATCAGGGCGCGGAGGCGTTCCACCTCGAACTCCCAGGAGGCGAGGCCGGAGAGCCGTGCCGTGCGCTCGCCGGAGCCGTGGTCGTCCGGGATCGCCAGCCGCCGCACCTCGTCGAGAGCGGACCGGAGGCGCTCCTCCAGGCTCGTGGCGTCGGAGGCGTCCGAGGGGGCGACAGGCGGGGTGCCAGACTCCATGCGTGGAACGTATCACCGGAGGGGCGAGAGTTGACGGGCCACCCGCGCACTGCTCTCATCACGGTCGCAATCCGCCAGCACAGGGAGCATTCCATGACGTGGGAGCCGGAACTCGAGGAGTTGGAGCGACGCCGGGCGTTCGCCCTGCAGATGGGCGGGCCGGAGGGCGTCGAGCGCCAGCGAGCGCGCGGCAAGCTCACCGTCCGCGAGCGCATCGACGCGTTCGGCGACCCCGGCTCGTTCCGCGAGTTCCGCGGCCTCGTCGGCGAGGCCACGTACGAGGATGGCGTCGTCTCCCACGTCACCCCGAAGCCCTCGGTCGAGGGGTTCGTCGAGGTCGACGGCCGCAAGGTCGTCGTCACCGCTGGCGACTTCACCGTGCGCGGTGGCTCCGGTGGCGGCGCCCGCGGCGCGATGGGCCAGGAGCTCCCGGCGAACCGCCGCGCCATCGAGTGGCGCGTGCCCTACATCCGCCTCCTGGACGCCGCCGGCGGCAGCGTCCGCTCCTTCGAGGAACTCGGCCGCACCTACGTCCCGGACGGCAATGACGGCGCGGTGTACGACGTGCAACTGCTCCGCATGGCGCCCGTCGTCTCCGCCGTCCTTGGATCCGTCGCCGGGTTGCCCGCGGTGAACGCCTGCATGTCGCACTTCAACGTGATGGTGAAGGGCATGAGCCAGCTCTTCCCCGGAGGGCCGCCCGTCGTGAAGGCGGCGCTGGGATACGACATCACCAAGGAGGAGCTCGGCGGCGAGCAGATCCACGTCTACGAGAGCGGCGTGGTCGACAACCTCGCCGAGGACGAAGCCGACGCCTTCCGGATGATCCGGCGCTTCCTCTCCTACCTGCCCTCGAACGTCTGGGAGCCTGCCCCGCGCGTCGAGCCGACAGACGACCCGGACCGGCGCGAGGAGTCCCTCGCCTCGATCGTGCCGCGCGACCGGCGCTATGCGTACGACGCGCACAGGGTCATCGAGGCCACCGTCGACAAGGGGTCGTTCTTCGAGATCGCGCCGTTCTACGGCCGCGCCCGCATCACCGGCCTCGCGAGGATCGATGGATTCCCCGTCGGCATCATGGCGAACAACCCCGCGTACATGGGCGGCACCACCGACGTGTCCGCCGGCGAGAAGGTGATCCGCCTCCTCCAGCTGTGCGACACCTTCCACCTCCCGCTCATCTCCTTCGCGGACGAGCCGGGATTCCTCGTGGGGATCGACTCGGAGAAGCGCGGGATCGAGCGCGCCGGCGCACGCCTCGTCGTGGCGACGTGCGAGAGCCAGATGCCGTGGTGCACGATCGTGGTCGGGCGGGTCTTCGGCGTCGCCGGCCAGTGCCAGCAGCGCCCCACCGGCATGTTCCGCCGCTACGCGTGGCCCTCCGCGCGCTGGGGCTCGATGCACATCCAGGGCGGCGCGAGCGCGGCGTACCGGCGTGAGATCGAGTCCGCGCCCGACCCTGCCGCGAAACGCGCCGAGATCGAGGCACGGCTCGAAGCGGTGGCCTCGCCCTTCCGCACCGCCGAGGCGACGGGCCAGGACATCATCGACCCGCGCGAGACCCGCCCGCTGCTCGTCGAGTTCGTGCGCGACGCGCAACGCATCCTCGCCTCTCAGCTCGGGCCGTCTCCCGTGACGTACCGGCCGTAGGGGCACATCCATGCGCGTCATCGAGCTGAGCGACCGCGAGGAGGCCGCCGCATACGCGGCGAAACTGTTCGCGCGCTGGGGCGCCGAGGTCGTCAAGGTCGAGTCGCCACACCGCGACCCGGTCCGCGAGGCGGACGACCTCTACCTCAACGGCGGCAAGCGTCGCCTCGTCCTCGATCGCGCCACGCCCGAGGGCCGCGCGAGGCTCGACGAGCTGCTGGGCGACGCGGACATCTTCCTCACGGACATCGCCGCGACCGAGGTGCTGGCGATGCGCCTCCTCGAACCGGCGCGCGAGGGCGATCCCCTCGTCCGGATGAGCATCACCCCGTTCGGCCTCGACGGTCCCTATCGCGACTACGAGGCGACCGAGGCAACGCTCCTCGCGATTGGCGGGTACACCTACCTCTCGGGTGACCCGGGGCGCATGCCCCTCACCTTCCCGGGCCGCTACCCCTACTACCAGGCCGGCAACTTCGCCTACATCGCAGCCCTCGCGAGTTACCTCCACCGGACGAGCGGCGGTGCCCCCGACCCGATCGAGGTGTCCGTACTGGAGGTCGTCGCGAGCCTCCATCAGTTCACGGACGTCCTGCTGACGCACCAGGACACGGTGCGCAGCCGTCATGGCAACCGCTGGCAGAACCTGTGCCCCACGACCATGGTGCCGGTGGCGGACGGCCATGTCGCCCTCAACGTCATCGTCTCCTTCTGGGAGTCGTTCACGCACATGCTCGGCCGCCCCGAGCTCGCCGACGATCCCGCTTGGGCCACGGACGGCGAGCGCATGAAGCGATACGACGAGATGGACGCCATGATGGCGGAGGCGTTCGGCGACTGGACCCGCGAGCGGTTCCTGCGCGAAGGCCAGGAGGTCTGGCGCGTCCCTGTCGGCACGGTCCTCACCCTCCCCGAGATGATCGAGGATCCCCACCTCGCGGCGCGTGGGTACTGGCGGCCGATCGAAGGCACCCCCCTGCGCACCGCCGGATCCCCGTTTCGGTTCGTCGGCGAGCCACCGCCGGTCGAGCGCGCGCCAGAGGCTCCTGTGTCGTCGCTCGACCTCGCACCGCGCACACCGCCTCGGGCGGGCGGCCTCGCGGGGCGCACCGGGCGCCGACCGCTGGAGGGACTCCGTGTCGCGGACCTGACACGCATCTGGTCAGGCCCGCTCGCCACGCGCATCCTCGGCGACCTCGGCGCCGACGTGGTCAAGATCGAGGCGCCCACCGGGCGCGGGGCTGCCGTCGTCGCGCGCGGGTCACCGGGGTACTGGGCGGACGACGACCCGGGCGACCACCCGTGGAACCGCAACGGGCTGAACAACAAGCTCAACCGCAACAAGCGCAGCCTCGCGGTCGACCTGAAGGCCGAGGCGGGCCGCGCCGCTGTCCTCCGGCTGGTCGCCGAGAGCGATGTCGTCATCGAGAACTTCAGCGCCCGCGCGATGCCCTCGCTCGGCCTGGGCTACGACGCCCTGCGCGAGGTGAACCCGCGCGTGATCTACATCGCGATGCCGGCGTTCGGCCTCGAAGGGCCGTACCGCGACTACGTCGGCCTCGGCCCGAGCATCGAGCCGCTGACGGGCACGACCGCCCTCATGGGCTACGGCCCGGACGAGCCGCGGATGTCCGTGCAGGCGATCACGGACGCGATGTCAGGCACCGCCGCTGCGGCAGCCGTCGTCACCGCCCTCGAACGCCGCGCACGCACCGGCAAGGGCGCATTCATCGAGCTGTCGCAGCACGAGGCCGGTATCACCTACATCGGCGAGCAGTGCATCGAGTACCAGCTCACCGGCGACGTCCCCATCCGTGCCGGCAACGCGCACCCGAGGATGTCGCCACACGGCGTCTACCGCTGTGCTGGCGACGACGAGTGGATCGCGATCGCGGTCCGCACGGACGATGAGTGGCGTGCACTCTGCCGCATGGCCGGCGAAGGCTGGGACGCCCTCGCCGAGTTCGCGACGCTCGAGGCTCGGCTCGCAAACCGAGAGGCGCTCGACGCGATCGTCGAGGCGTGGACCTCGGCACGACCGAAGGCGCGCCTGCTCGCCGACCTCCAGGAAGCCGGCATCGCGGCGGGAGCCGTGCAGTCCGCTCCCGAGTGGCACAACGATCCGCACTTGGTTGCGCGCGACTACTTCTTCACCACCGACGAGATTGACACCGGCACCCGCCGCTACGACGGCGCCCCGTTCCGGTTCGCAGGCGAGCGCGGGTACGAGTCATGGCGACGGTCGCCCGGCCTCGGCGAGCACAACCGCGAGGTGCTGGAGGGCATCGCGGGCCTCGACGCGTCCGAGGTCGATGCCCTCGAAGCGGCGAGGATCATCGTGGACCGCCCGCCGATGTAGGGCGGGGCTGCCGCTACGAGTACTGCGTCACGACGCCCGCAGCGAGCAGCGCCGCGACTTCGTCCTCGGAGAGACCACACTCGAGCAGGACCTCCCGCGAGTGCTCGCCGAGCGCCGGGGCGGGGCGCTGGGCGACGACAAGCGTCACCGACATCCTCGCGAGTGGGCTCACGACCCGCTGCGGCCCGGTCACCGGGTGCACAAGCGGGGTCATCATCCCCATCGCCAGCACCTGCTCGTCGTCCGACATCTCCTCGGCGAGTTTCACCGTCGAGGCAGGGACGCCGGCCTCGACGAAGATCGTCTCCCAGGCGTCGGCGTCTCGCCCCATCAGCTTCGTCTGGATCTCAGCCTTCCACGCCTCGACGCGCGCGTCGGAGTCGGGCGCGGCCGAGTCGAAGTCGGGCGAGTCGGTCTCGTCGTCGATCTCGAGGATGCGGCGGATCGTGTCGCGGTTCTGCTTCGTGATCGCACCGAGGATGAGCGCGCCCTTCGCGGTGTCGTAGCCGCGGTAGTAGAGGCGGTGGGAGCTCATGCGGATCGACTCGTCGCGGAGGGCGATGACCTCGGCGTACGGCGCGCCGGCCGCCCTCGCCGCCTGCATCCGGTGCAGCAGCGGGTCGCGGAGCGTGACGTCGTGGACGGGTTCGCGGTTCACGATCTTGGACATCAGCTCCAGCGCCGTCTGGAGGAGCGAAAGTCGGATCTCCTGCCCTCGCCCGGTGCGGAGTCGCTCGAAGAGGGCGGCGCAGATCGCCATCGCGGCAGCGAACGCCGTCGCACGGTCGATAAACGGGGTCGAGTTCAGCCAGACCGGCGCGCCGTCCTCGTCGATCTTCCCCTCGGCCGCGATCATCCCGGAGTACGCCTGCGTCGCGATGTCCGAGCCCGCCCGCGTCGCGTGGGGGCCGTGGTCACCAAACCCGGTGATGGTGGCGACGATGATGTCCGGCCGGATCGCCCTCAGCGACTCGTAGTCGATGCCGAGGCGTTCCGCGACACCGAACCGGTAGTTGCTGAGCACCACGTCGAAGTGCGGCACGAGCCGCTTCACGAGCTCACGTCCTTCGGGCCGTCCGAGGTCCACCGTGAGGCTGCGCTTGCCGCGGTTCAGCGACTGGAAGTACTTGCCCTCGTTCGGCACTACCGCACCGCTGTTGCGCCGGTCCTCGCCCTTCGGTGGCTCGACCTTCACCACCTCGGCGCCCAGGTCGGACAGGTGAATCCCGGCGACCGGCCCGGCGATGATCTGCGTGAACTCCAGGATGCGGACGCCGCGGAGCGGGCCGCCCTCCAGCGCGTTCGTGTCGTCGATGCTCATCGCCGTCCCTGTCCCAGTAGGCCGGGCGACACTGTAGTCCGAGCGCACAGGGCCGGTGGGGGCCCCCGATCCACAACGCCCGCCGAGTCGGCGGGCGTTGTGGATCGGGGCTGGAGGCAGACTTAGAGCATGTCCTCGCGCTGCTGCTTCGCGCGCGCTGCGCCGATCATCGTCTTCACGCTCTTCTCTTCTTCGGGCGGGGGCAGCACGGCGGGAGCGCCGAGGCTCTCGAGCCAGAGCTCTCGCGACCACCCCATCGTGTGGTAGAGGTGCTCGTCCTCCTGCTCCTCCACCTGGTCGTAGGCCTCCTGGATCGCCTGCTTCCACTCCTTGTCCTTGATCTCATCCACGACAAGGCCGAGGAGCTCCCAGTTCTGGTGGTCCTTCGTCTCCGCCTCGACGATCGACTCGGCGGCCACGAGCTGGGCGGCGCCCTTGCCGGCCTCCGCCATCGCCATCTGCATCGCTGACACCAGCGCCTCGGCCTTGCTGCGGACCACGGCACGGCCGGGTGTCTCCACCTCGGGATCGAGGCCGATACGTTCGAAGGTCTCGCGCAGGATCCGCTCGTGCCCCTCCGTCTCCTCGAGGTACTTCGTCCATTCCTCGCGCACGTCGTCGTTCTCGGCGCACTCGATCGCCTGCCGGTAGATGAGCTGTCCGCCCATCTCCGTCTCGAGGCCCTGGTAGAGCAGCTCGGTCAACTGTTCGGTCTTGAGGGGCATACCACTCTTCCTTCATACATCGGGTGTCGGTAAGTCTGAGATCGAGGTCGAGGTGCGGGGTGCGCTGCCTCCGTCTGACCCTAGCCTTCGCCTCGTCGCGGATGCGTATACAGCGCCGCGCTCACTTCGCGAACGGTGTTGCAGTGCATCGCTTCTCGGCGTTGTCCCGCCCGAGGCCCGCGCGTAACCTCACGGCATGGCGAAGCCCCTCGTGACTGCTGGCGGCGGATACCCCGCGATCTTCTACACGCTGCGGAAGGGTGTGCAGACCCGCCACCCGATCGACTTCCTCCGGCGGATGCGATCGAGGAATGCGTGCAAGACGTGCGCCCTCGGCATGGGCGGGCAGCTCGGCGGGATGGTGAACGAGGCCGGGCACTTCCCGGAGTTCTGCAAGAAGTCCGTGCAGGCGACCGCCGGCGACATGGGTGACGTCATCACGGAGGACTACCTCGCGAGGACGCCGCTCCACGAGATGCGCTTCCTCTCGTCCGCGCAGTTCGAGCGCCTCGGGCGGCTCACGTTCCCGATCATCGCTGGCCCCGGTGACACGCACTTCCGGCGCGCCTCGTGGGACGAGGTCATCGACCGCACCGTCGAGGCGTTCCGCGACGCCCCACCGCGCCGTGCCTTCTTCTACTCGTCCGGCCGGTCGAGCAACGAGGCCGCGTTCCTCCTCCAGCTGCTCGCACGCGCGTACGGCAGTCCGAACATCCACAACTGCTCCTACTACTGCCACCAGGCGTCCGGCGTGGCGCTCACCGGTGTGTACGGGTCCAGCACTTCATCCGTGTCGCTCGAAGACCTTGCCGAGGCCGACCTCGCGCTGGTCGCGGGCGCCAACCCGGCGAGCAACCACCCCCGCCTGATCACCCAGCTCGTGGACCTGCGCGCGCGGGGCGGCAAGGTGATCATCGTGAACCCGCTGAAAGAACTGGGGCTCACGAGGTTCCGCGTGCCCTCCCGTCCGAAGAGCCTCCTGTTCGGCTCGCAGGTCTCCGATCTCTACCTCCAGCCGCACATCGGCTCCGATGTCGCGCTCTCGAAGGCGCTGCTCAAGGGCCTCATCGAAGCGGATGCCCTCGACCGCGTGTTCATCGACGAGCACACCGCCGGCTTCGAGGACGTCCTCGCGGACGTACAGGCCTCGACGTGGGACGCACTGATCGAGGCCTGTGGCGTGCCGCACGATCAGATCGACGAGGCCGTGCGGATGCTGGTCGCGGCGAAGCGCGGCATCTTCCTCTGGGCGATGGGGCTGACCCATCACCAGAACGGCGTCGACAACATCACCGCCCTCGCCAACGTCGCGCTGGCGAGGGGCTGGCTCGGCCGCCCGGGCTGTGGCCTGCTGCCGATCCGCGGGCACTCCAACGTCCAGGGCGTGGGCTCGGTCGGCGTCTCCCCGATCCCGAAGGAGGCCTTCGCCGCCGCCCTCGAGGCCGCGTACGACATCGAGGTCCCGCGCGACCCTGGGCAGGACACCTACGCCTCGATGGAGGCCGCCGACCGCGGCGAGGTGGACGCGGCGCTGCTCCTGGGCGGCAACCTCTTCGGCAGCAACCCGGACCGCACCTGGTCCGGCCAGGCGCTGCGGAAGATCCCGTTCACGGTCTCGCTCACCACGAAGCTCAACGAGGGCCACGTCCACGGGCGCGGCCAGACCGCGGTGATCCTCCCCGTCCTCGCCCGCGACGAGGAGTCGCAGGCCACCACCCAGGAGTCGATGTTCAACTTCGTGCGGCTCTCGGACGGCGGACGTCCGGCGGTCGCCGGCGAACTCCGCTCCGAGGTCGACATCCTCGCGACGGTCGCCGAGCGGATCCTGCCCGTGGGGCGGTTCGACTGGTCATCGCTCCGCTCGCACGAGGCGCTCCGCGCGGAGATCGCGCGAGTCGTGCCGCTCTACGCGCCGATCGCGGAGATCGGGAAGACGAAGCAGGAATTCCAGATCCCCGGCCGCGTCTTCCACGACCCGGCCTTCGCGACACCGGACGGCCGTGCGCGCTTCGCGGTCACCCCCCTCGGCACGTTCGCGTCCGCCGAGGGCGAGTACCGCCTCATGACCCTGCGCTCCGAGGGCCAGTTCAACACCGTGGTGTACGAGGAGACGGACCTCTACCGGGGCAACACGCGCCGCGACGTGGTGATGATGGCGTTCGACGACGCTGCTGCCCTCGGCGTCAGCGAGGGCGAGTGGGTCACCGTCACGACCGAGGCCGGCAAGATGCAGGTGGTCGTCGCGATCGTGGACATCCGCCCCGGCAACCTCGCGATGTATTACCCGGAGGCGAACGTGCTGGTCCCGAGGAAGCTCGACCCGCGTTCCCGGACCCCCGCGTTCAAGGGCGTCCTCGCGAGGATCACGCGCGGCACCGCGCTCCCACTCGGATAGGGCTGCCGGGCTAGACGAGCGGCCGGTAGTACGCCGGTCCCGCGCAGGCCGGACACAGCACCGCCCCGTCCACCGTCACCTCGCGGGCGTTCAGGACTTCCTCGCCGCATCGCGCGCAGTCCACGCGGACGCCGGGGCGCCCCATGAGCGCGGCGAGGTCGAGCGAGAGCGCGACCGGCTCGATGCGGAGCAGCTCTCGCTCCGGCATGCGCTGGTAGCCCTCGATCTGGGCGTAGTAGCGACGCGGCTCGTCCGGGGCGTACGCCCGCGCCGCCTCGCGCACGCCGGGTGCGACGCTCACGCGCAGCGCCTCGCGCGTGTCAGCGTCGACGACCGTGATCGCCACCCGGCCGTAGTCGACGACACGCAGCGTGCGATGCCCCACCGTCGCGCCGGTCGCGGCCGACACGCCGTCCGCGAAGCAGCCGTCGGACTCCGTGAACACGAGGAGCCGCCGATCGCGTCGAGGGACCTCGACGCCGAACCGCGCCGCCGCCGCCAGTCCCATCCGCACGCCGAGCACCTGCCGGGGGCACAACCGGTCGTGGTGGGAGGCGCTCTCAGCGCACGCTCGGGCGATCGCGTCTTCCATCGGCGGATCGTACGACGCCACGCGGCGAGGCACGCCGATCAGCGACGCGTGAGATGCGCGGGATAACTCGCTGAAACATCCCGCCGCTAGCCTCACCACTCGCGACGGAGGTGCTGGCGATGGCGACAGGTACGAGGGCGTTCCGCATCGGCGTCGGTGGGCCGGTCGGGTCCGGGAAGTCCGCGCTCGTGGAGCGCCTCGTGCCGCTGCTGATCGCGCACGGCCTCACCCCCGCCGTCGTCGCCAACGACATCTTCACGAAGGAGGACGAACGCATCCTCCGGCGCGGCCTCGCGGGCATCCTCGACGAGGCGCGCATCGTCGGCGTGGAGACGGGGACCTGCCCGCACACCGCTGTCCGCGAGGATCCCACCGCCAACCTCGAGGCGATCGACGCGCTGGTGAAGGCCTACCCGGAGACCGACGTCGTGCTCATCGAGAGCGGCGGCGACAACCTCACGCTGACCTTCAGCCCGCTCCTCGCCGACCGCAGCATCTACGTCATGGACGTCTCGGGCGGCGACAAGATGCCCCGCAAGCAGGGGCCGGGCATGATCCAGGCCGACTACCTCGTCATCAACAAGGCGGACCTCGCGCCCTACGTCGGCGCCAGCCTCGAAGTGATGGAGCGCGACGCCCGAGCGCTTCGCGACGGGCCGATCCAGTTCACCAACTGTCGTGGCGGACAGGGCATCGAGGACGTCGCCGCGTGGGTCGTCGCCGAGGTGAACGCCGCCGCCGGCCGTCTGACCGCCGTCGACCCCTCGGTCGTCGCTTCGTCGGTGATGGCCGCCGCCGAGATGCTCCTCCGCGAGGACGGCCTCCCCGACTGGGGCGCGATGTGGCAGGAATACTGCGGACTGGCGCTCTTCGGCGGGCCGCCGCATCGCGGCGAGGAGGACGCGCTTCGCGCCGTCTCGTCGGGCGCTCCCGCCAAGGGCTACGACCCGATCGAGGAGATCGCGCGCGGGATCCTCGAGACGACCGGGCTCGCCTCGACCGCCTCGGAGGGCTGGGTCGCCGTCGAGTGCGAGTCGCCGAAGATGGCCGCGTGGATGGCGGCTTCGGTCATCCTCGAGAACGTCGAGGCCCGCTGCGAGGGGGACCGGCTGCTGGTCCCGGCACTCCCGACCTTCACGCTGAAGGGCGAGGTGAAGAGCGTCATCACCGTGGTCGCGAAGGTGCACCACTACTGGAGGGCCGCCGCCCTCGCCCGCTAGGTGAGGACACCCAGCACCAGAGGTTGCCCGCCGCTGCTATAACGTCCGTGCATGCCGCCCGGCCACTACTGGGCCACCACTGGGCCGAAGACGGCTGGAGCGGACTCCCCGTGCGCGTCGCCCTGATCTCGGACACCCACCTGCCGTCCCTCGTGCGGTCGCCGGACGACCTCGGGCCGGAGTTGGCTGCGTTCCTGTCACGGTTCGACCACATCCTGCACGCCGGCGACGTGGTGCGGCCCTATCTCCTCGACTGGTGCGAGCAGTTCGCGCCCGTCACTGTCGCCCAGGGCAACAACGATTCCTTCGACGATCCTCGGATGGCGCCCGTGCAGGTCCTGGAGATCGAGGGCTGGCGCATCGGGATGGTGCACGAACTGCGGCCGGAGGAACGCCCCGTCCGCGAGCTGCTCGACACGGCGTTCGGCGGCATCGGCCTGGACATCATCATCGCCGGGGACACCCACCTCGAACGGCTCGAGTACCGCGACGACGTGATCGTCGTGAACTCCGGCAGCCCCACGCTGCCGCACCACAAGGAGATGCGCCTCGGCACGGTCGGGTTCCTCGACCTGCAGCCGGGCCGCGTCCACGCCGAGATCGTCGCGCTCGGCTCCTCGCCGCAGCGTCCCAACCCCGGCGTGGCGCGCCACCTGCTGATCGAGGAACAGCGCCTCATCTCGATCGGTACGGGCGCCCTCGGCCCATTCGACGCACGGACCACCGAAGTCAGGATCTAGCGACGACACCGGATCGACCGGATGTCGCAGTGAGCCTCGAGGAGGCACCGATGGCAACCCAGGAACGCAAGGCCGCGATCGTCGGGCTCCACGAGTGGCCCAGGCGCAAGGATCCCGGCGTCTCCGCGATGCAGATCAAGGCCGCCTCGGTGCGTAACGCGCTGGAGGACGCCGGCCTCTCGTGGAGCGACGTGGACGCCGTGTACGACGCCGGCGACGGCGAAGGCGGCGGCCTCGGCGGCGTCGCGGCCTACATGGGCTTCCACCCCACGGTCATCGACACCACCCAGGTCGGGGGGTCCTCCTACGAGTTCCACGCCGCCCACGCGATGCGCGCCATCGCCGAGGGCAAATGCAACGTGGCCGTGCTCTCGTACGGATCGAAGGCCGCAACGCAGCGCATCCCGATCGGCACGGGTGGGGGACGCGCGGGCGGTTCGTGGTCGACGAACATGGAGGCGCCCTACGGCGTCACCCTGATCGCGAACTACGGCATGGTCGCCCAGCGCCACATGGCCGAGTACGGCACCACCAGCGCCCAGCTCGCCGAGATCTCCGTGGCGACGCGCCACCACGCGACGAGGAATCCCGATGCGCAGCAGGCGCTCATCGACCTCGCCGTGCAGGGCGTCGGCGACATCACGGTCCAGGACGTCCTGGACTCGCGCATCATCGCGGACCCGCTGCACCTCCTGGAGTGCTGTCTCGTCACGGACGGCGGCGGCGCGGTGATCATCGCCAGCCCGGAGGTCGCCCGAAACGCGAAGAAGAAGCCCGTGTGGCTCCTCGGCAGCGGCGAGGCGCTGAAGTACCCCACGAACGACAACGACATCACCACGAGCGCCGCCGCGCAGAGCGCGCCGATCGCCTTCGGGCAGGCGGGCGTCCGCCCCGACGAGATCGACATCGCGATGATCTACGACTCATTCACGATCACGGTCGCCGTGATGCTGGAGGACCTCGGCTTCTGCAAGAAGGGCGAGGCCGGCGCGTACATCGAGGGCGGACGGCTCCGCTACGACAATCCGAGCGGTCCCGCACTGAACACGGACGGCGGCGGGCTCTCCTCCAACCACCCGGGGATGCCCGGCATCTTCCTGCTGATGGAGTCCGCCCGGCAGCTCCGAGGTGAGTCCACCAGCCAGGTGCCGGACGCGAAGCTCGCCGTGGCACACGGCAACGGCGGCTTCCTCGGCTCGCTGCACTCCGGCGGGACGATCATCCTCGGCGCCGACTAGGGCCGGAAGCGCCCACGACAGGAGACATCCGACATGCCAGACCGACCAATGCCCGTCTTCCCCGAACTCGACACCCAGGCGTACTGGGACGCCACGAAAGAACGGAAGCTCATCTACCAGCGCTGCGATGCGTGCAACAACGTGGTCTTCACGCCTCGACGCCACTGCACCGCCTGCGGCAGCGCGGACCTCACCACACTCGAGTCGGCGGGCGATGGCGCCGTCTACACGTACAGCGTCGTGCGCCAGAACCGGCAGCCCGCCTTCGCCGAGATGGGCGCGTACTCCGTCGCCTACATCGACCTCGACGAGGGCTTCCGAATGCTGTCGACGGTGGTCGGTGTCGACGATCCGACGAAGGAGATCAGCGTCGGCATGCGCGTGAGGGTCGACTTCGAGGCACAGGACTCCAGCGAGTACCTCGTGCCGGTGTTCCGCCCGGCCTAGGTGCGATTCGACACCGCGAGACGCCATGACAGGTTTCCGCGTTTCTCGCGGTAATCTCGCCCAGATCCGGGAGAATCTCCTCGCCGCGGACGGTAGGTTTACAAGAGAATGAATCTGTAGGCTCGCCCTCTGACCCCAGAGGGCACGAGTTCTGCCCGCTCCATCCGGAGGTTCCGTGGGCTACTACCCGATTTTTCTCGAAGTCGACGCAATGCCGGTCGTCCTGGTCGGTGGCGGGCATGTCGCGCTGGAGAAGATCGGCCGCCTCGTCGAGGCCGGAGCCGACGTCACGGTGGTCGCGCCGGACCTCATCCCCGAGGTCCGCGAGTTCATCGACGCCGGTCGCGCGCGGTGGAAGGCCCGGCCGTTCGAGGCCGGCGACACCGCCGGATGTGGCCTCGTGATGGTCGCCACCGACGACGGCGAGGTGAACCGCACCGTCGCCGACGAGGCGCGCCGCGCGGGCATCCTGGTGAACGCCGCAGACGATATCGCGAACTGCGACTTCATCCTCCCCTCGCTCGCGAAGAAGGGCTCCCTGCAGATCGCGTCGTCCACGGGCGGCGGCAGCCCCGCCATGGCGCGCTGGCTCCGCGAACGGCTGGAGGACTTCCTCTCCGACGACGTGATCGGCCTCGCCGACCTCCTCGCGGAGACGCGTGTCGAGATCCGCGCGATGGACCGCGACTGCGCCGCGCGCTGCCCGAGGACGAAGACCCCGCCCCCGCTCCTGTGCGAGGACTGCCCGAACCGCATCCCCGTGGACCGCTGGCAGGACGCCATCAACGGCGGCGTGTACGACCTCGTGCGCGCGGGTCGCATGGATGAGGCGCGCGCGCTCCTGAAGGAGCGCCTCCAGCGCTCAGAGCTCACCGCCGCCCCGTGGTGGGACGAGACTGCGGAGCGTGTCGGTTGATCACGCAGGTCGGCCTCAGCCACCGCACCGCGCCGATCGAGGTGCGCGAACGCCTCACGGTCGCGGATGAGGAGGTTGTGCCGCTACTACAGGCGGTGAACGACACCTTCGGGCATGGCGCCGCCCTCCTCTCCACGTGCAACCGCCTCGAACTCTATGTCGGCGACGAGGTCGCTCCGG
Source organism: uncultured Dehalococcoidaceae bacterium (assembly GCA_964414675.1). GTDB lineage: Bacteria > Chloroflexota > Dehalococcoidia > UBA2979 > UBA2979 > W-Chloroflexi-9. The sequence goes on along the minus strand of CAYPYF010000001.1, from coordinate 62,373 downwards.
AAGCGCTGCACGAGTTCCTCGCGGCGCGGTTCGAGACCGACCAGGTAGCCATCGCCCGCCACTTCCAGACGCGTCACGGCCTGGACGCCGTGCGCCACCTCTACGGCGTCGCCTCCGGTGTCGACTCGATGGTCCTCGGCGAGACCGAAGTCCTCGGACAGGTGCGGGCCTCGTTCTCCTCAACGGTGAAGGCCGGCACGGACGACGCCGTCATCTCACGGTTGTTCCACACCGCGCTCCGCACAGGCCGCCGAGCGCGCCGGGAGACCGCGATCTCCGAGCGCGCCCTCTCCGTCTCCTCCATCGCCGCGCAGCAGGCGCGCGCCGCGTTCCCTGACCTCTCGCGCGCTGGCGTGCTCGTCATCGGCGCGGGCGAGGCCGGGCGGCTCGCCGCGCAGGCGATCGTCTCGAACGGCGCCCAGGACATCGTGGTCGCGAACCGCACCGCCAGACGCGCGGAAGGCCTCGCGGCCGAACTCGGCGGGCGCACCGTCCCGTTCGAGGACCTCGGCGACGCGCTGTCTCGCGCGCACATCGTCATCTCTGCAGTCGGCGCCGCCGATCCGGTCGTCCCCGTCGCCCTCCTCGACGGCGCCATGGCCCGACGCGAGGGCGGCCCGCTGCTCATCGTCGACATCGGCGTCCCGCGCGACTTCGAGCCCGGCGTCCGCGCCCTGCCCGGCGTCTCCTACTTCGACCTCGACGACCTCCGCGAAGTCGCCGACCGCAACGCCGAGGCGCGCCGCGCCGAGGTCGAGGCGGTTGAGCGCATCGTGGACGAGGAGGCTCAGAAGTTCGGCCTCTGGGCGGACACCCAGCGCGTCCAGCCCACGATCACCGAACTCGCCGCTCGCGCCGAGGCGCTTCGCCTCGACGTCATCGAACGCACGATCCGCTCCAACGGACTCTCCGAGGAGGAGCGTGCGCGCCACGAGGCCTTCGCCGACCAGGTCACGCGTCACCTCGTGAAGCGTCTGCTCGCGGCCCCGATCGAGGTGCTCCGCGAGCGCGGCGACCGTTCGTTCACGCTGGAGGCGACCCGCGCGATCTTCCGGTTGGACAACCCCAACGCGCCTGAGGCAGACGACCTCACCGGCGACATCCCCCTCGACGACTAGTGACGCGCATCCGCCTCGCTACGCGCGGCTCGGCGCTCGCCCTCGCCCAGACCGAGATGGCCGCGGACGCGCTCCGCACCACCGACCCGACCGTCGAGGTCGAGGTCATCGAGGTCTCGACGCAGGGCGACCAGGACCAGACGACCTCGCTGCGCGTGCTCGGCGGCCAGGGCGTCTTCGTCGGGGCCGTGCGTGATGCCATCCTTGCCGGGCGCGCCGACGCCGCCGTCCACTCGCTGAAGGACGTGCCGACCACCCCCGCCGAGGGCCTCACCATCGCGGCAATGCTCGAACGCGGCGACCCGCGCGACATCCTCGTCGGGCGCGACGGCCGACGCCTCGCCGACCTGCCCGAGGGGTCTCGCGTCGGTACCAGCGCCAGTCGCCGCATCGCGCTCGTCCGCGCCCTGCGCCCGGACCTCGTGGTCGCGGAGATCCGCGGTAACGTGGACACCCGCATCGCAAAGGTCATGGCGGGCGACTACGACGCCGCCATCCTCGCTGCCGCTGGCCTCCAGCGCCTCGGACGGCTGCACGAGGCAACCCAGGTCTTCGAGGCCGAGGCGTTCCTCCCGTCCCCGGGGCAGGGCGTCATCGCCCTCGAGTGCCGCTCCGACGACGGCGCGACCACCGCGCTCCTCAAGGCCATCGACCACGCGCACACCCGCGCCGCCGCCGAGGCAGAGCGAGGCGTCCTCGCCGCCCTCGGGACCGGGTGCGACCTCGCCGTGGGCGCATACGGGCGCATCGACGGCGACCTGATGACGGTGCGCGCGATGCTCGGCGGGGACCGCGAGGGTACCGAGCCCGTCTTTGGTGAAGTCACCGGGACGCCCTCGGCGGCGGAGGCGCTGGGCCGCAGCCTCGGCGAACGCCTCAAGGAGGGCTACGAGTCGAACTACGGGCCGATCTCGTGAGCAGCGCCGAACTCGGTCATGTCTGGCTCGTCGGCGCTGGCCCGGGCGACCCCGGCCTGATCACGGTCGCCGGCATGGAGGCGCTCCGTCGCGCCGATGTCGTCGTGTACGACCGACTCTCGGCCCCCGAACTGCTCAGGGAGGCTCCCGCGGGCGCCCTCCTGCTTGACGCCGGCAAGGCGCCCGACAACCAGCGCATGACCCAGGACGAGACCAATGCCGCCCTCATCGAGCACGGGCGCGCCGGCAAGCGCGTCGTACGCCTCAAGGGTGGCGACCCGTACGTCTTCGGGCGCGGGGGCGAGGAGGCGATGGCGCTCGCCGAGGCGGGCGTCCCCTGCACGGTCATCCCGGGCGTGACTTCGGCGATCGGCGGCCTCGCGGCCGGCGGCGTCCCCGTCACGCACCGCGGGATCGCCACCTCCTTCACAGTCGTCACCGGCCACGAGGATCCGACGAAGCCCGAGGCGCAGGTGCGCTGGGAGTCCCTCGCGAGTAGCGCCGAGACGCTGATCGTCCTCATGGGCGTCGAACGCCTCGAGGGGATCGCCCGCGCCATCATCGAGGGTGGCCGTGACGCCTCGACGCCTGCCGCGCTCGTCCAGGAGGCGACGACCCCGCGCCAACGCACGGTGACCGGGACGCTGGCGACGATCGCCGGCGTCGCGCGCGCCGAGGGCATCACGAACCCCGCGCTGTTCGTCGTCGGCGACGTAGCGGCGCTGCAGCCGTTCCTCGACCCGGCGCGGCTCGCTCCTCTGGCGGGCACCCGCGTGCTCGTGACGCGCTCACGCTCCCAGGCGTCCTCGCTGGTCACCGCGCTCCGCCTCGAGGGCGCCTACCCGATCGAACTCCCGGCCATCGAGGTGCAGGAGCGCATCGACAACGACGCGCTGCGCGACGCCATCAGCCTGCTGGACGCGAGCGAGTACCGCTGGGTCGTCTTCACCTCGGCGAATGCCGTCGAGGTGTTCCTCGACGCGCTCATGCGGCAGCGCGACCTGCGCGCCTTCGGCGACACCCGCATCTGCGCGATCGGCCCGGCGACGGAGCGCGCCCTGGTCGCCCGTGGCCTCCGGCCGGACCTCCTCCCCGCCGAGGCGATCGGCGACGCCGTCGCGCACGCCCTCGTCGAGCACGGGGGCCTCGAGGGCGCGCGCGTCCTCCTTCCCCGCGCCGAGCAGGCACGTGACGTCCTGCCGGCCACATTGCGCGCGGCAGGTGCCGAGGTGGACGATCTCCCGCTCTACCTCGCAGCGCCGCCCGCGGATCCACCCGCCGAGACGCTCGCGCTGCTGCGCGAGGGTGGCATCGACATCGTGACCTTCACGTCGTCCTCGACAGTGCGGAACCTGGTCGGCCTGCTGGACGGCGACCTGAAGCCGCTCGCGAGGGCAGCGATCGCCTGCATCGGCCCCGCCACGGCCGAGACGGCACGCGAGGCCGGCCTCACCGTCCACGTCACCGCCGAGGTGCACACGATCGAGGGGCTGGTGAGTGCGCTACGGTCATATCTGAACACGAGCCAGCGCAGCAATGCAGGGGTCCGCTGATGGTCGCCGTCACCCGCTTCCGAGACTTCACCCGCACGCGGCGTACCCGTCGCACCGAGGCGCTCCGCAGCCTCGTCCGCGAGACACGCCTCGACCCCTCGATGTTCATCTACCCGCTCTTCGTCACGCACGGGACCAACGTGCGCACCGAGATCTCCTCGATGCCGGGCCAGTACCAGCTCTCCATCGACCAGCTCGCGCGCGAGGCGGCCGAGCTCCGCGACCTCGGCGTGCGCGCCGTCCTGCTCTTCGGCCTCCCGGCCTCGAAGGACCCTGAGGGCACCGAGGGCTACGCGAGCGACGGCATCGTGCAGCAGGCGACGCGCGAGCTGAAGCGCGTCGACCCTGACCTCGTCGTCGTCGCCGACATCTGCCTCTGCGAGTACACGGACCACGGCCACTGCGGCCTGCTCACCGCCACCGGCGAGGTCGACAACGATCCCTCGCTCGACCTCCTCGCGCGGATGGCGCTCTCCACCGTCGAGGCCGGCGCGGACATCGTCGCGCCGTCGGACATGATGGACGGTCGCGTCGGCGCGATCCGGGACGCCCTCGACGAGGCCGGGTACGAGTCCACGCCGATCATGGCGTACAGCGCCAAGTACGCCTCGGCGTTCTACGGTCCGTTCCGCGAGGCAGCAGACTCCGCACCTGCCTTCGGCGACCGGCGCGGCTACCAGATGGACCCCGCCAATGCGCTGGAGGCCCTCCGCGAGGTGGACGCCGATGTCGACGAGTCCGCGGACATCGTGATGGTGAAGCCCGCGCTCCCCTACCTCGACGTCATCCGCGCCGTCAGGGAGCGCACCGACCTCCCGCTGGCCGCGTACAACGTGTCCGGGGAGTACGCGATGGTGAAGGCCGCCGTGCAGAACGGCTGGCTGGACGAACGTCGCGTCGTCCTCGAGACGCTCACGGGCATCGCCCGCGCCGGCGCCGGCATCATCATCACGTACCACGCGAAGGACGCCGCGCGCTGGTTGCGCGAGCCGCGCGCGTGACCGACCGCCCCGAGGGCTCACGCGGCCCGCGTCCTGGCTCACGCGCCGCGATGGAACGCGCCCGCCGGGTCCTCCCCGGCGGCGTCGACTCGCCCGTCCGCGCCTACGCTGCCGTCGGCGGCGACCCCGTCGTCCTCGCACGCGGCGAGGGCGCACGCGTCTGGGACGTCGACGGCAACGAGTACGTCGACTACGTCTGCTCCTACGGCCCGCTCATCCTCGGCCACGCGCACCCGCGCGTGATCGCCGCGGTCACCGAGGCCGCCGCACTCGGCACCTCGTTCGGCGCGCCCACCGAGGCCGAGGCCGAGCTTGGCGAGCGCGTCGTCGACGCCGTCCCCTCGATCGAGATGGTGCGGTTCGTCTCCTCCGGCACGGAAGCGACGATGAGTGTCCTCCGCCTCGCGCGGGCGGCGACGCAGCGCGACCTCATCCTGAAGTTCGAGGGCTGCTACCACGGCCACGCCGACGGCCTGCTGGTCTCCGCCGGCTCAGGCGCAGCCACGCTCTCGCTCCCGGACTCCCCCGGCGTCCCCGCCGCCTACGCCGCGCAGACGCTCCTCGCCCGGTACAACGACCTCGTGTCCGTCCGCGCGCAGTTCGAGGCGCACCGCGGCCAGATCGCCGCGATCATCGTGGAGCCGGTCGCCGGCAACATGGGCGTGGTTCCCCCGGCGGAGGGCTTCCTCGAGGGCCTGCGCGCCCTCTGCGATGAGCACGGTGCACTCCTCGTCTTCGACGAGGTCATCACCGGCTTCCGGGCCTCGTACGGCGGGGCGCAGCAGGCGTTCGGCGTCATGCCGGACCTCACCGCGCTCGGCAAGATCATCGGCGGTGGGCTCCCCGTGGGCGCATACGGCGGACGGCGCGAACTCATGGCGCTGATGGCGCCCAGCGGCCCCGTCTACCAGGCCGGCACGCTCTCCGGGAACCCGCTCGCGATGGCCGCCGGCCGCGCCACCCTCGACGCCCTGCGCGAGGACCTCGGACAGTACGACCGCCTCGACGCGCACTCGCGACGCCTCGCCGAGGGCCTCACCCGCGCCGCCGAGGAGGCCGAGGTGCCCCTGGCCGTCAGCCGGTCGGCCTCGACGGTCACGCCGTTCTTCCTCGACGCCGCGCCGTCCAACTGGGACGAGGCGAAACTCGCCGACACAACGACGTTCGCGCGCTTCCACGCTGCGATGCTGGACCGCGGTATCCACCTCGCCCCGTCGCAGTTCGAGGCGTGGTTCGTCTCCACCGCCCACGACGAGGCGCTTATCGACCGCACGATCGAAGCTGCAGCGGAATCGCTACGACTGGCGCGTCACACGTAGCTCTGCCCGCTCCCCCTTGGGGGATTGGGGAGGGGGTGAAGCGTCGGCATGCAACGGTGACGGCCGGACTGAACGCCCGCCCTCGCCGCCAACGAACTCCGGAACAGCGGACGCTAGGACTCGGCCTCGAGCACCGGTAGGTGCAGGCCGCACTCGCGCTTCGTGGCGTCTTCCCACCACCAGCGGCCCTCGCGCTCGTGCTGGCCGGGGTTCGTGGCCATCGTGCACGGCTCGCACCCGATCGAGCGGAAGCCGCGGTCGTGGAGCGGGTTGTAGGGCACCTCGTGCGACAGGATGTGCTGCCACACCTGTTGCGAGGACCAGAACGACAGCGGGTTGAACTTCACGACCGGCGCGCCGTTGACGGTGAGCGCGGGGTCTTCCTGCACCGTCGGCAGGACTCCTCGCGTGGCCGGGCTCTGGTCCTGGCGCTGCCCGCTCACGGTGGCGCGCATCCCGGCCATCGCGCGGCGCACCGGCTCCACCTTGCGGATGCCGCAGCATTCCTCGTGGCCGTCCCGGTAGAACGAGAACAGGCCCTTCTCGCGGACCAGCGCCTGCACGGCGTCCGGCTGCGGGAAGAACACCTCGATGTCCGCCTGGTAGTGGTCCCGGACCCGCTCGATGTACTGGTACGTCTCCGGGTGGAGGCGCCCCGTGTCCAGCGTGATGATGCGGTACGGCAGGTCGAGCTTCGACGCGAAGTCGATGAGGACGACGTCCTCCGCGCCCGAGAACGAGATCGCGATCTCGGGCGAGAAATGCTCCACGGCGAACTTGAGGATGTCCGCGGGGTGCCAGCGGTCGAAGTCCGCGGGGACCTCGACCCCGGCGACCGTGAGGGGGGCGACTGCGTCAGGCATATGCGTCCTCCGTCACGGGAGTCTCGTCACGCGTCGCGTCCGTCGCCCGCACCATACCGGCGGCGACCGTCGAGAACGTCGCGGGGTCGATGAGGACGAACGAGCCCGTCCAGCGGTCGCGCCGGTACGGGTCCACCATCACCGGGTCCGCCGTCTTGATCACGACACGCGCGAGGCCGTTGAGCGCGAGTTCCTCGGGCTCCCCGACTCGCTCCAGCGACTCGATGTCCAGGCGGTCGACGAGCGTCGTCACCATCGCCTTCACGCGCTGGGTGCTGGTCTTCAGCAGGAACTGCTGCCGAGGCTTGAGCGGGGTCTCGGCGTTCATCCAGCAGAGGTCGGCGACGATCTCCCGGGTGACCGCGGGCGGACTCGCGGCGTCCGCGATCATCGAACCGCGGCCGGCGTCGATGTCGTCGGCGAGGCGGATCGTGGCGGCCTGGAAGATCTCGCCCGACTCGAGGGGCGCTCCCGCGAAGTCGACCGCCTCGACGGTCGTACGCAGGCCACTCGGCAAGACGACGACGGGGTCGCCGGCCTTCACATGCCCGCCGAGGATCGTGCCCGCGTAGCCGCGGTAGTCGTGGAGGTCCCTGGTCTGGGGGCGGATCACATACTGCACGGGGAAGCGGAACGGGCCGGCGGCGGCGGCCTGCGGGATCGGTACGCCCTCGAGGAACTCCAGCAGCGGAGCGCCCTCATACCAGTCCATCGCCTCCGAGGCGGTCACGACGTTGTCGCCGGTCAGTGCGGAGATCGGGATCGCGGTCACCTGCTCAAGGCCCACGGTCTCCTGGACGAACTCGAACTCGCGGACGATCTCGTCGAACCGGGTCTCCGCGAAGTCGACCAGGTCCATCTTGTTCACGCACAGCACGACGTGCCGGATCCCGAGCAGTGCTGCGATGGCGGCATGCCGCCGCGTCTGCTCCACCACGCCGTGGCGCGCGTCCACGAGGATCAGCGTGAGGTCCGCCGTCGACGCGCCCGTGATCATGTTGCGCGTGTACTGCACGTGCCCCGGCGAGTCCGCGATGATGAACTTCCGCACAGGGGTCGCGAAGTAGCGGTAAGCGACGTCGATCGTGATGCCCTGCTCGCGCTCGGCGCGGAGGCCGTCCGTGAGCAGCGCGAGGTTCACCTCGTCCTCGAAGTTGGTCGCCGCGGTGGAGCGCTTGAGGCCGTCCAGCACGTCCTCGAAGACCTGCTTGGAGTCGTACAGCAGCCGCCCGATGAGCGTGCTCTTACCGTCGTCCACGGACCCGGCCGTGGCAAAGCGCAGCAGGTCCACTAGAAGTAGCCCTCGCGCTTGCGGTCTTCCATCGCGGCCTCGGAGGTGCGGTCATCTGCACGGCTCGACCCGCGCTCCGTGACCCGCGCCGAGGCGATCTCGCGGATCACCTCGAACAGCGTCGCGGCCTCGGACGGCACCGCCGCCGTGCAGGTCATGTCGCCGACCGTGCGGTAGCGCACGACGGCCTTCCGAGGCTGCTCGTTCGGCAGGAGCTCGATGTAGTCGCCGGTCGACATCAGCATCCCGTCACGCTCGAAGACGTCGCGCTCGTGCGCGAAGTAGATCGAGGGGATCTCGAGGCCCGCGCTGGCGATGTAGTGCCAGATGTCGAGCTCGGTCCAGTTGGAGAGCGGGAACACACGCATGTGCTCACCGCGGTGCTGCATGCCGTTGTAGAGGTTCCACAGCTCCGGCCGCTGCGCCCGCGGGTTCCACTGGCCGAACTCGTCGCGCGCGGAGAACACGCGCTCCTTGGCGCGCGCCTTCTCCTCGTCGCGACGCGCGCCACCGAGGGCGGCGTCGAAGCGGTGCTCCGCGATCGCGTCGAGCAGCACCGTCGTCTGCAGGCGGTTCCGCGAGGCGCGCGGGCCGCGCTCCTCGACCACGCGGCCACGGTCGATGGCGTCCTGCACGGACGCGACGATGAGCGGGACGCCCAGCTCGGTCATCCGGCGGTCGCGGTAGTCGATGACCTCCGGGAAGTTATGTCCGGTGTCCACGTGCATCACCGAGAACGGGATGTGTCCCGGCGCGAACGCGAGTTCCGCGAGGCGCAGCAGGACGATCGAGTCCTTGCCGCCCGAGAAGAGCAGGACCGGACGCTCGAACTCCGCCGCCACCTCGCGCAGGATGTAAATCGCCTCAGACTCGAGCAGGCGCAGGTGAGCGGCTTCGCGCTCGGTGTTGTCCCGGAACTCGGCCGCATCCGTCGCCGATAGACCGTCCGCGGGTACGGTCATGAGAGCAGTCCCCTGTCGTCTCGTGCCGCCGAGGGCCTGAGACAGGCTCCCCGAGCGGCGCTAGCGCTGGTGGGCGCCGCTGGGGCGCCCGATCGAACTAGACGGCGCACTCGCCCTCGCCACGCTCCAGGACGTAGATCACGTCCCGCTCCCAGTCCATGAACTCTTCGATCGAGTCCACGGAGAAGGACGGAGCGACAGTGAGGTCGCGGATGGCGTCCTCGAAGGTCTTCGGACCAATGCGGTCCACGGTGTCGTTGAACTCTTCGCCAGCCTGGCGCTGCGCCTCGTACAGCGCGAGGAACCGCTCGACGACCTCGGGGGCGCGCTTCGCGGGGATCTTCACCTTCAGCAGCGAGCCGATGCGCAGGCTCTCGCCGCTGCGGCGGTCGCCGCCGATGAAGACGTTGTAGGACGGCACCTGGCGGTCGCTGTTCGCCGCCTTGATCGCCGCACCGTGGAACCCGATGTTCCCGATGTGGTGCTGGCCGCAGGAGTTCGGGCAGCCGCTGACGTTGATCAGGACCTTGCGCGTGCGCTCGTCCGTGATGTTCATCAGCTCCACCTTCTGCGAGATGGCCCGGTTGAGGCCCATCGAGCAGGTGATGCCGAGCTTGCAGGAGTCCGTGCCGGGGCAGGAGACCACGTCCGTGATCTCACGGATCCCGCCACCACCGAGGCCCAGCGCGCCCAGGTCCTTCCAGACGTTGTACGCGGAGCCCTCCGGGATCCAGCGCAGCACGATCTTCTGCCACTGCGTGGTGCGGGCGCGGCCCGAGCCGTACGTGCGGAGGATCGTCGCGAGGCCGCGGAACTGCTCCGGGGTGAGGTCGCCCTGGGGCACCTTCACCTGGATCGAGATGTACCCGGCCTGCTTCTGCGGCTGGATCGCCGTGCGCTTCCACTCCTCGAAGGCCGCGACCTCGTGCGCCTGCGGCTGCACGACCTCGACGTCGAGGGACGGCGCGGCGGCCTCCTCGTCGTCGTAGTACATCAGGTCATCCGGCAGGATGTCCTTCTGCGCCCAGTCCTTCTTCAGCTCTTCCTGGATCATCTCGTTGAAGGCTTCCTCGCCCACGCGGTGGACCAGGAACTTCAGGCGCGCCTTCGCCATGTTCTTCCGGAGCTCGTCCGCCTGGTTGAAGATGCGGACGACGGCCTCGGAGACCTTCAGGTACTCCGTGACCGGCACGAATTCGCTGATGAGGAGCGCCTCGCGGGCGAAGATGGAGAGGCCGCCGCCGACGACCATCTTGAAGCCGCGGACTTCCTGCCCGTCGATGACCTTCACGCGCGGGATGAACCCGAGGTCGTGGATCTTCGTCAGGCCGTCGTCCTTCTCGCTGCCGGAGAACGTGGCCTTGAACTTGCGGGGGAGCATCTGCGAGATGGGGTTGCGCACCCAGTAGCGCACGAAGGCGCCCGCGTACGGGGTGATGTCGAACGGCTCGTCGTCACGGATGCCGGCCCACGGATCGGCCGTCACGTTGCGCACCGTGTTGCCACACGCCTCGCGCGAGGAGAGCCCGGCCTTGCCGAGGAACTCGAGCACCTCGGTCATCTGCGGCAGCGGGATGTGGTGGAACTGCACGGCGGCGCGGGTGGTGATGTGGCCCTTGCCCAGCGGCGCCCACTTCTCGGCCACACCGGCGTAGGCGTCCAGCTGGTCCGAGGTGATCGTCCCCGCCGGGTTCTTGACGCGGATCATCTGGCGGTTCGGCTGGCGCTGACCGTAGACGCCCTGGCGCAGGCGGAACTTGATGAAGTCCGTCTCAACCGTCTCCTGCGCGAGGAACTTCGTCGCTTCGGTCTCGAAGTCCGTGAATTCGCGCTCCAGGATCGGGATCATGAACGGCGGCGCGGCGCCCGCGGTCTTGTTGCTCTCGGTGGTGGTCATTGGTGTCCCGCTTCCCGCGTCCGTGTCCCGGCGCATCACTCGTCCGAGTGCTGCGGCCGGCCCCTCACTCGCGCCTGCTGACGTTCAGAACAGCCACAATAGGCCTCTCGCCTCCCTGTGGGTACCCTAAAAGTTAGGAATGTTGACCGACTTAGTCAACTAAGGCAGAGTAACGACTGTTCTGGACGACCCGATCGCGTGAAACCCCGCCCCCGACCCGTCCGAGGTACCCCGTGACGCCGGAGCGCAGCGCCAGCCCGACACCCGCCTCGACGAGTCCCGCGCTCGCCGGGCGCCTCGGCGTGGCCGTGGCCGCCATCGACGCGGCGAACGACGGCGACCCGACCGCGGTCAGGGTCGCCGGGCAGTCAGCGCCGCTCGCGATGGCCGAAGGCCAGGCCGCATTTCGCTGGGTGCAGCGCCTGCGCGGCGACGGCGCGGGCGAGGTGCTCCTCATCGCCGCGCGCGGGCACCACATCCGCCGCTGGGAGAGCCCTCGCGACGAGTACCCGCGCAACCGCGCTGGCTACCAGGCCTGGCGCACCGGGCTCTACGAGGTCCACGCCGGCCACCTCGCCACGATCATGGGGCAGGCGGGCTACGCCGACGCCGAGGTCGAGGCGATGTCCCGGATCGTGCACAAGCGCGGCATCAAGGCCGACCCGGACGCCCAGACCTACGAGGACGCCGTCGCGCTCGCCTTCCTCGAGATCCAGTTCGCGCCGTTCGCGGCGAGGACCCCGCGCGCCACGATGGTGCGCGCCCTCCAGCGCACGTGGCGCAAGATGAGCGACGCGGGCCACGAGGCCGCGCTCACGCTCCCCCTGGCGCCCGAACTGCAATCGCTGGTCGAGGAAGCCCTCGGCGGCGCGCCCGAAGGGTCGGCGGACTGATGGCCGTCATCGAACTGCGTCCGTGGTCGCGCCGGCGTCACCTGCACCGCCTCCTGCCGGCCGTCGTGGCGATCGTGCTGCTGCTGATCGTCCTGAGTGCGTTCGTGTTCATCCCCTCTGCCGAGGGGGCCGGAGCCGAGGCGATCACGACCGCTGCCGCGACCAAGGCGTCGGGGCACCTCATGCCGTCCGTGGGCGAGCACCTCTGTCCCGAGGCCTGACCGGCCTCGCGGCCGCCCGGCGCTACGATGCGCCGCGCACCGCCCAGGAGGCACCATGACTGACACCGGACTCCCCACACGCACCCTCGGCCGCACCGGCCTCGAGGTGACCACGCTCGGCTACGGGGCGATGTCGCTCGACGACCGCTTCGGCCGCACCGTCACCGCCGAGGAGGCCAGCACCGTCCTCAACGCCGTGCTCGATGCGGGCATCAACTTCATCGACACCTCGCCGGACTACGGCCCGAGCGAGGAGTTCATCGGCCAGGCGATCGCGCACCGGCGCGCCGAGTACGTCCTCGCGACCAAGGTCGGATGCCCCGTCGACGTGGACGAGGGCGAGACCGGGCACGTCTACACGCCACGGAACATCGTCGCCGCGGTGGAGCAGAGCCTCCGGCGCATGCGCACTGACCACCTCGACATCGTGCAGTTCCACGGCAGTCCCTCGCGAGAGGCGCTGGAGCAACACGGCGTGATCGAGGCCCTCGAAACGCTGCGGCGCGACGGGAAGATCCGGTTCATCGGCTCGTCCGGGACGATCCCGAACATCGACGGCCAACTGGCGATGGGCGTCTTCGACGAGTTCCAGATCCCCTACTCGGCCCTCCAGCGCGAGCACGAGCAGGTCATCGCAGACGCCGCGAGGGCCGGCGCAGGCACGGTGATCCGCGGCGGCGTCGCACGTGGTGGCCCGGCGGAGGACAAGGCCTGGGACGTCCGCCGCCTGCCCGAGGTCGCACCCGAACGCCCGCGGGCGACGTGGGAGCAGGCGCGCCTCGACGAGTTGCTCGACGGGATGAGCCGCATGGAGTTCATGCTCCGGTTCACGCTCTCGCACCCGGGGCTCCACACCACGATCGTCGGGACCGCGGACCTCGACCACCTCGCAGCGAACTGCGCCGTCGCCCGCCTGGGCGCGCTCCCGGAGGACGTGTACGCCGAGGCGAAGCGCCGGCTCGATGGTGTCGCCTGACCGCTACGGCTTGATCACGAGCTTCCCGGTGGTCTGGCCGCCGGTGATCGCCGTGAGGGCGTCCGCGGTCTGGTCGAGGGAGTACGTCCCACCGATCCGGGGCACGACGGCGCCGGTGCGGTACCACTCGAACAGGGTCCCCATCCGCGACCGGAACGCCTCCGCGTCAGCCAGGTAGGTCGCGAGGCCGGTGCGCTGGTAGTTCACGCGGTCGGTGAGTTCGCTCGGAATCTCCGTGACCGGTCCAGACGCGCCGCCGTAGAGGACGCACGTCCCGCCGTCCTTCGTCGCGCGAAGCGAGGCCTCGATCGTCTCCGCACCGACGGCGTCGTAGACGGCGTCCGCGCCCTGCCCGCCGGTCGCGGCACGCGCCGCCTCGGCGACGTCTTCCGTCGTGCGGTTGATGACCACCTCGGCGCCGAGTTCGCGTACCAGCGCCGCCTTCTCGTCGGATCCGACGACCGCCAGCGGGCGCGCGCTCAGCATCTTCGCGATCTGCACGATCAGGTGTCCGACGCCGCCCGCCGCCGAGTAGACCAGGCAGGACTGCCCGGCCGCGAGCTGCGACACGTCATGCGTGAGGTAGTGCGCCGTCGCGCCCTGCACCATCAGCGCCACGGCGACCTCGTCAGGGACGTCCTCGGGCACCGGCACACAGCGCCAGGCGTCGACGGCCACATACTCGGCGAAGGCCGCCGGCATGCCATCCCAGTAGACGACGCGTGTACCCACGGCGAGGTCGTCTGGCGCTCCCAGGGCGTGCTCGACGACACCAGCGGCTTCGACGCCCGGCGTGAACGGTGGCTCGCGCCGTCGAGCGGTCCCGCGGACCATGCCGCCATCCGCGAAGTTCACCCCGGCGGCGGTCACCCGCACCAGGAGTTGTCCCGGCCCCGGCTCCGGACGCGCGACCTCCGCAATCGTGATGCCCTCGATCGGGCCGAACTCGGTGACCTGGACTGCTCGCATGTGGAACTCCTAGGCGGGCGGATGCCCGAATGCCCCTCGCTGCTGGAAGGCCGTGATCTCGTCCCACGAGAACCCGGACTCCAGCAGGACCTCCTCGGTGTGTGCCCCGAACTCCGGTGCGAGACGCTCGATGCGCGCCGGTGACTTCGAGAGGTGCACCGGCGATCCGACCACGGGCACCTCGTTCCCCTCGGCGTCCGGAACCCTGAGGAGGTAGTCGTTCGCCCAGGCCTGCGGGTCGGCGGCGATCTCGTCGTAGTTCATGATCGGCTGCACGAGGAGGTTACGCGCCTGGAAGGCCGCCACCCACTCGTCGCGGGTCTTCGTCTGGAACACCGCGTCCATCTTCGCGATCACCTCGGCGTTATGTGGCGTGCGAGTGAGGACGTTCGCGAGTTCGCCCTCCGCGAGTTCGGGGAGGCCCATGACGTCGCAGAACTCGTGCCACCACTTGTCCGGCGGCAGCGCGCCGATCATGAACCATTGCCCGTCGCCCGCCTGGTAGTGGTTCCACGTCGGCGGGCGCTGGTTGTGCAGCAGCCGCGTCCGACGCTCACCCGACCACATCGAGGAAGTGAGGTTGAACGACTGGATGTTGATCTGCGTCCCATACAGCGAGGTGTTGACCTCCTGCGCCTCGCCCGTGCGCTCGCGGTGCAGCAGCGCCAGCACGATGCTGTAGCCGCTCACGAGGGCGCCCACGTGGTCCGCCTGCGGGAAGCCGGCCATCACCGGCGGCCCGTCCTCGCCCTCGCCCGTCACGGACATGAACCCGCCGCGCGCCTGCGCTAGCGTGTCCATCGCCCCGTCGTACGCGTCGGGGCCGAGGTGCCCCCAGCCCGTGGCGTTGGAAAGGATGCAGGCGGGGTTCTCCTGCTGGATGCGCTCGAAGGTGACGCCCAGGCGCTCCATGACGCCGTAGCGCATGTTGTTGTGGAAGACGTCCGCCGTCCTGATCAGCCGCCAGAAGACCTCCTGGCCGGCGTCGCTCTTGAGGTCGATCAGGATCGAGCGCTTGCCTCGGTTCAGCGCGTGGAAGTACGCACTCCGGCCGTCCGGGATCTTCAGGCCGCGGCCCGGGTCAGGGTTGGTGTAGGACTCGATCTTGATGACGTCCGCACCCATGTCCGCGAGCATCGCGGTCGCGTAGGTGCCCTGCTGCCAGATCGACAGGTCCAGGATGCGAAATCCCTCGAGCGGTCGTTGGCTCATCGCGCGATCCTTCGGACACCCGAGGCCAGCGCCTCGGGGCTGCGGTTCCAGCGGCAACCTAGCCGATCGGAGCCGGCCTGTGTGCGTCGAAACGCGACAGACGCCCCGCAGGGCGCCTGTCCGATCGATCTCCGCGAAAGGATCGAGGGCTAGGCCTTCTTCGCCACCTTGAAGATGTTGGTGTGCCGGATGCGGGCGAGCCGCTGGCCGGCCTCGTCGAACAGGTCGCCGTCCGTCACCGCGTACTCGTGACCGTTCCGCTCGTAAGCGTCGATCATGTGCCCGGTGAGGGTGAACGTCTGCCCCGCCTTGGCGCGGCTGTAGTTCTGGATGTGGCTGCTCGCGTGGATCGCGGGGTTCCCGTAGTGATACGAGTGCGCCAGCAGCGTGATCATGTGCCGCGCGATCACCGAGGGGTGCACCAGCGGCTCATCGCCGGTGAACAGCGCCAGCGGCTGGATCTGCTCCCCACCGAGCGTGCGCGCCTCGTCCTTCGTCACCGTGAACGCCAGCGTGCGGATGTCCTGGCCGATCGGCGCGTTCTCCAGCGTCAGCCACTCGAGTTCGGCGGTCGGCGGGTCGGCCGTCATCTTGCTCGAGACGACGAAGTCCTTCGTCCAGGACGCCTCGCCCATCCCGAGCTCGGCGCGCAGGCAGACCTCGCCGTTGTCCTTGGTCGCCTCCAGGTGGTGCAGGCCGGTGTCGTCCTGGGTGATCTCCACCTTGACCTGCTCGTTCGGGTACGTCGGGCGGCGGAACTGGATGTAGATCCAGCCGCGGTCCAGCCAGTCCTCGCCGAACGCCTCCAGGATCGTGGGGATACACCATCCGTAGATGGTGACGCCACCGATGAGGGCGCCCTGGAAGCCGTACTGGGATCCGCCGTCGGCGGTGTGGATCTTGTTCCGCTTCATCATCTCGGGATCGTTCGGATCCTTCATGATCGCGGTGAACTGCTGCGTCGCGACAAGTGTGCCGGTCATGGGTAATCGCTTCCTTCCGAAGTCACGGCGGTAGGTTAGCGGCTCGCCGCGCGGTCTGCGGGGCTCGGCGCCTCGAGATGTCCGCGCGCCTCGGCCAGCGCGCGTCGTTGCTGGCGGACAGTGCTCAGGTGCGCCCACGACATCCCGGCCACCACGAGTCCCACGCCGAGGAACAGCGCCGGCTCGAGCGCATCGCCGAGGACGAAGTGCGCGATGATCACGCCCCACACGGGCGTCGTCAGCGACAGCGCGGCCACCCCGGACGGCATGTAGTGCTTCAGCATCCACATGTTCGCGATGAACCCGAACCCGGCGATCACCACCCCCTGGTAGGCCACCGACAGCAGGAGGCGGTCCGTGACCACCCACGCGTCCGACTCGATGACGACGCTGAGTCCGAGGAAGAACACGACGCCGACCACGACCTGCGTCATCAGCAGCTTCGGCATCTCCACGCTCTGCGTCGCGACGGAGGTGTAGACGAGGCGGCTCCCGAGGAGCGCCGCCGACCCCACCATCAGCAGGTCACCGAGCAACGTCGCGTCCGAGGAACCAAAGCTCTGGGCGAAGACCGCGAATACGCCGCTGTACGCGATCAGCGTGCCGACGACCCGGCCACGAGTCAGGCGGTCGCCCGGCACGGCAAAGTGCGCGATCACACCGGTCCAGAGCGGGAACGTGGTCCCGATCACCACGGCGTGCGATGCGGTCGTGTGGTCCTGGCCGATGTTCATGAACGCGATCTGCGCCGCGAACAGCACCGCCAGCCCACCGAGGGCTGGCAGGTCCTTCCGCGTCGGGATCATCGACTGCTTCGTGTAGAGCGCCCACGCGATGGTGACGACGCCCCCGGCGAGGAACCGGTACCCCGCCAGCCGCAGCGGCCCCGCGTCGTCCAGCCCGGCCTTGATCGCGACCGAGTTCCCGCCCCACAACGCCGCGAGGAACAACGCGAACCCCGTCGCGGCCGGGGTCAGCGGCCGGCGCTCGGTCGGCGCGGAGGCCGGGACCGGGAGCGGCCCGGAGGCGGCCGATGGGCGTGAGGACATGGGCGCCGCTTCCTCGACAGTCGCGAGGCGAGGACTCTAGCACGCAGCCCGAGCAGGCCCGGGCGGCGTGTCATACTGGCGGCGCGAACCTGCGCTGAACCCACCTGAGAGCGGAGCTCCTGTGCCCGAGTCCCACGACGACCCCCATCGCGACCTCCTCGAACGGCTCTCGAACGCCTACGGCCCCACCGGCTTCGAGGGCGATGTCCGCGCGATCGTGCGCGAGGAGCTCGGGCCGGTCGCGGACAGCCTCGAGACGGACGGGGTGGGCTCCCTCATCGCACGCCTCGCGGGGACCTCGGAGCGCCCGCGGGTGATGTTCGCGTCGCACATGGACGAGCTCGGCCTGATGGTGCGCCGGATCACGAAGGAGGGGTACCTCAAGTTCGTCCCCCTCGGCGGCTGGCTGGATCAGGCGATCGTCAACCAGCGCTGGATGGTGCTCACGCGCAACGGGCCGATCCCCGGCGTCACCGGCATCAAGACCGTGCATGTCATGTCCCCGGAGGCGCGCGGCAAGGTCTTCCCCCGCGACGACATCTTCATCGACATCGGCGCGACCTCGAAGGAGGACGCTGAGGGCCGCCTTGGCATCCGCCCCGGAGACGCCGTCGCCCCGGACTCGAAGTTCCTCCCCCTCGCGGGCGGCGACCTCTACCTCGGCAAGGCATGGGACGACCGCGTCGGTGTCGCCGTGATGATCGAGGTGGTCAAGGCGCTGAAGGCGGCGGGACACCCGAACACCGTCTTCGGCGTCGCCACGGTGCAGGAGGAAGTCGGCCTCCGCGGCGCGCAGACCAGCACCTGGGCGGTGGAGCCGGACATCGGCTTCTCGATCGAGTCCGGCGTCGCCGGCGACTACCCCGGCATCACCGAGGACGAAGCGCAGGAGCGCCTCGGCAGCGGCCCGGGCATCTTCCTCCACGACTCCTCGATGCTGCCGAACAACCGCCTGCGTGACTTCGTCATGGACGTGGCGCGGGAGATCGACCAGCCGCTCCAGTTCAACGTGCTGTCCGGCTACGGCCAGGACGGCGCGATGATCCAGAAGGTCCGCGCCGGCGTGCCGGCGATCAACATCACCGTGCCCACGCGCTACCTCCACAGCCACACCGGCGTGATCCACCGCAACGACGTCGCCGGCGCGGTACGCCTCGTGACCGAGGTCGTGCAACGGCTCGACGAGGCGACCGTCGCGCGGATCCGCGCCTTCGACTAGCGGGCCTGCGCCCTCGGACGATGGGCTAGAGGACGGGCGAGGTGCCGCCGTCCACGTTCACGGCCGTCCCGGTGATGTACGACGCACGCTCCGAGGCGAGGAAGCAGACCAGGTCGCCAGCCTCGGACGCCTCGCCGACGCGGCCGAGGGGGACGCGAGCGCCCATCCCCTCGTAGAACGCGTCAAGGGTCTGGGAGGGGTTGCGCTCCTGCGCCGCCTCGTAGCGTCGCTCGTGCTGGCCGCTCTTGATGAGTCCGATGCAGACGGAGTTCACCAGGATGTTGTCCGCGGCGTAGTCCTTCGACAGCGCCTTCGTGAGCGCCAGCCCGGCCGCACGGGCGAGCGAGGTCGGCAGCGATCCCGCGCCGACCTCGCTCGCCGAAAAGTCCCTTCTTTGCGACACGGGTGCGACCAATGCGCTCTTCCGGATCGTCTCCCGTCGTGGTGTCAACAAGACGCTAACGTGCCTGACACTGCAACGGG
>CAYPYF010000001.1:20103-43437 GCA_964414675.1 uncultured Dehalococcoidaceae bacterium | reverse complement strand
GCGAGTCCGGCGGTCCGCGCCAGCGAGGTCGGCAGCGATCCGGCGCCCGGCGCCTTTCCGCCCGGCGTCGTGATGTTGATGATCCGGCCGCCGCCGGCCGACTGCATCAGCGGCACCACCGCCCGGACGCAGTAGATCGCGCCATACACCTTCAGCCCCAGGTCGCCGTCCCAGGTATCGTCACTTACGTCCTCGAACTTCGCGGCGGCCGAGGTGCCGGCGTTGTTCACCAGGATGTCCACCGTGCCCCACTGCTCCACCACGCGCCGCACGAGGGCCTGGACCTGCGCCTCGTCGCGCGCGTCGGTCGGCACGCCGATGACGTCCGGGTTCCCGGTCTCAACGCGGATGCGCTCCGCCGCCGCCTCGAGGACGTCGGGACGCCGTGCGGCGATAGCAACGCGCGCGCCCTCGCGCGCCATCGACATCGCGCTCGCGAACCCGATGCCCTCGCTCCCGCCGGTGATGATCGCGACCTTGCCGGTCAGTCCCATGTCCATGCGTATGTCCTCCAGCGCTGCGTGTGCTGACTCAGATGCCGCTGAATCGGTACGGTGTGGGGTACGAGGGACGCTGACCGGCGCGTATCACGCGGATCCGAGCGACCTCGGCGGACATAGAACGCTGGAAACGGTGGCGAGGCAACCATGGCGAAAGACGAATCGTTCGACATCACGACCGGCTGCGACCTCCAGGAGGTCGACAACGCCGTGAACCAGGCGCTGAAGGAGATCTCCGGGCGCTTCGACTTCAAGGGCGTGCTGGCGGAGATCGAGTTCAACCGCGCCGACGAGAAGATCAATATCCACACGACCGACGAGTTCAAGCTCGACGGGATCTGGCAGGCGCTCCTCGCACGGCTGATCTCACGGCAGGTCCCCGTGAAGAACCTGAAGCGCGAGGACGTCGAGCGTGCGGGTGGCGACACCGTGAAGCAGACCGTCACGCTCGTGCAGTCCATCGACAGCGACACCGCGAAGAAGATCACCACCTTCATCCGCGACCAGAAGCTCAAGAAGGTGAAGACGCAGGTGCAGGGCGACGCCGTCCGCGTCACCGGCTCCAGCCGCGATGAGCTCCAGTCCGTGATCCGCTCGCTGAAAGAGCAGGACTGGGACGTCGAGCTCTCCTTCGGCAACTACCGCTAGCCAGCGCGTGCAGCCGTCCATCGCTTGCTACGTCGCACCGGCGCTCCTCGGCGTCATGGCGGGCGCACGGAGTCAGTCCGTGCTCGCGTTCGTCGCGTGGCGAGGGCTGGACGCGCGGCTCGCGAGTCCCCTCGGGCGATGCGGCACGACGCTGGCGGTGCTCGGGGAGTGCCTCGGCGACAAGACCCCGTGGGTCCCGGACCGCACCGCGCCGGGGCCGCTCGCCGGACGCATGGTGTTCGGCGCCATCGGTGGTGCTGCCGTCGCCCGCTCCGAGGGCGCCCCGATCCTCCGGTCTGCGCTCGTCGGCGGAGCGGCGGCGGGCCTCGCCACGTTCGGTCTGCACCGGGCGCGGCGCTGGCTCGGGCGGCACACACCGCTCCCCGACGTGGTGATCGCGCTCGCCGAGGACGCCGGCGTCCTCGCCCTCGCGGTCCTCGCCGGCCGGCGCCTCGGAGCGGCCTCGGCGTATCAGTCGGAGGGCTAGACCCGCCCACCGATCTGCGCTTCACTCCGCGCACGGCACAACACTTCGCGCACAGCACAGGCCGCCGAAGCGCGGCCACCACTCCGAGGGGGACTGCGATGCCACTGCCAGAGTTCACGGACATCGGGTTCACCGTCGACGGCCATATCGCCACGATCGAGATCCAACGGCCACCCCACAACTACCTCGACATCGCGCTGATCGACAGCATCGCGAGCGCCCTCGAGTACATCGACCGTGAGACCGAGGCGCGCGCGGTGATGCTCTGCTCGGACGGGCGCTCGTTCTGCGCCGGCGCGGACCTCGCGCGGCGCGGGACGGAGGAGGCGCCCACGGGGAACCGCCGCGGCCGCGAGCACCTCTACCGCGAGGCGGTCCGTCTCTTCGAGACCGGCACGCCGATCGTGGCCGCGATGCAGGGCAACGCGATCGGCGCGGGGCTGGGCCTCGGGCTCGTCGCGGACTTCCGGGTCGCGACGCCGGACGCGCGCATGACGGCTTCGTTCTCCCGCCTGGGCTTCCACAACGGCTTCGCCACCAGCGCCACGCTCCCCCGCGTGGTCGGCCCTCAGTGGGCCTCGCGTCTCCTCATGACCGGCATGCGCATCAACGGCGAACAGGCCCACGCGATCGGGCTCGTCGACGAACTCGCGCCCGAGGAGCAGCTCCGCGAGCGCGCGCTCGACCTCTGCAACGAACTCGCCTCGGCGGCCCCGCTCGCCGTGCGCTCGATCCGCCGGACGCTGCGGCGCGGCTACGCCGACGACGTGCGACGCGCGACGGACACCGAGCAGGTGGAGCAGGACTGGCTCCGCCGCACCGGCGACTTCAAGGAGGGCGTCCGCGCCACCGCCGAGAAGCGCCCCCCGGCGTTCCGAGGCGAGTAGCCACCAGCGAGCATCGTCCCAGCGACCCCGACCACGAGGACCCCATGCCCATCTCCGCGCCCGTCCAGAAGTTCTTCACCTCGCAGCGTCTGCGCATCTCATACTGGGACTGGGGGAACGAGGACGCGCCTCCGCTGGTGCTGGTGCACGGCGGGAAGGACCACGCGCGCAACTGGGACCGCGTCGCCGAGGGGCTCCGGGACGCCTACCACGTCGTCGCGATCGACCTCCGCGGGCACGGTGACTCGGAGTGGAGCCCGGGCGGGAACTACGGCCTGCCGGACAACGGCCTGGACGTCGTCCGCCTCATCGAGACCGTCGGGTCGCCGGCGCGGGTGCTCGCGCACTCGTACGGCGGCTCGGTCTCCCTCCTGACCGCCGGGACGTTCCCGGAGCACTTCGCCTCGCTCGCCGTCCTTGAGGGCACGCACTCGCTCAACCCGCGCGACGCGGAGATGGGGCCGGCGTGGGTCCGGAAGTGGGGCGACGACCTCCGCAAGTTCGAGGGCTCGACCCCGCGCGTCTACCCGGACCTCGCCGCCGCCGAGGCGCGCGTCCGCGAGGCGAACCCCCGCCTACCGGATGACTTCACGCCGCACCTCACGGAGTACGCCGCGCGCGCCGTGGAAGACGGCTACGTCTGGAAGTACGACTGGTGGGTGAACGGGCGCACGTCGATGGAGATCCGGCGCGAGGAGCTCCCCCGCTTCTGGTCCGCCATCGAGTGCCCGGTGTTGCTGCTCTTCGCGCGCGAGACGCGCGTCAGCCAGCGCACCGATGCCGGACAGTTCATCAAGGACTCGCGCACCGCGTTCATCGAGGACGCCGGGCACTGGCTCCACCATGACCAGCTGGAGGCGACGCTCGCACAGCTGCGTCCGTTCTTCGCCGATCACCCGGTCGGCCGGTAGCCGGCAACCAACTCCGGATTGGGTTCCCCCGTGGGTGAACTGGGGCGGACGCCGTCACGGATCGTGGCGGATGCCGGCGCTTCTCGCTCATAAAAATAAGAGGCTACTCAACCGGGTTGTAGTCACGCGTACATACCGTTGAGTTATGATCCACGAGTACGGTCTGCCCCTCGGGGCACCTCGCTCCGGGCGGCGGCGAGGAAGGCCGGAACGAAGGCCAGGCCGCCATGCCCTCTGTGGACCTGATCGCGCGGGACGGCGCCTTCAGATATCCGCTCCCGCCGGTCCTCTACCGCCTCCTGAGCCTCAACGTGCCCGGGGTCGAAGACACGCCCGAGTCCGGCGCCGTCCTCGCCGAGGTGGTGGCCGTGGACAGCGACCTCGTGCGGCGGCTGCGCTTCACCGCGCGCGCCGATGGGCCGTGGCGCGAACGGACCGAGCACCAGCCCTTCGAGGTAGCCGTCCGCGACCTGGGCTTCCGTCGCATCCACACGGCTGCGCTCGCGATCACCGTGATCGGCGGGCTCCCCGTGAAGACCACCGTCGTCGACTACCTCCGCTTCTGGCGCTACTCGATGGCCGTCGCGTACCTCACCCAGAGCGTCGCGTACTACCGCCACGTCGAGGGCGTCGAGTTCGGCGCCGCCGCAGGCCTCTTCCACGATGTCGGGCGGCTGCTGATGGAAGACGCCGACCCGGACGGGCTGCGCCGCGCACGGGAGCGCCAGCTCGCTGGTGAGGGCCGCTGGCTCGAGCTGGAACGCGAGGAACTCGGGTTCACCGCCTACGACCTGACGCTCGCCCTCCTGCGGGCGTGGGGCTTCCCGGACCAGATGGTGGCGACCGTCGCCGGCATCGGCGCGGGCGAGCCCACGCCGCTCTCCGAGGTGCTCCGTGACGCGATGCTCACCGCTCGCGCGCTGGACTTCGCCACGAAGACCGGCCGCCGCCACGAGATCGTCCCCGATGTCCAGCACGTCATCGACCGCTACTTCGGGGGCGTCCAGAGCTTCACCGAACGCGTGGAGGCCATGCTCGGAGCCGCGACGGTCGCGCTCTCGTACGCCACCGGATCAGACGAGGCCAGACCAGCGTCGACGGCCTGAGGGGCACGCAGGCTCAGCGCTCGGAGCGGGCCTCAGCGTCGTAGAGCGCCGTGAGCGACAGCAGTACCCGGTCGGCGAGGAGTGCGATCTGCTCGCGCGCCACGGCGGCCTCGTCCGCGCTCATCCGGTTTCGCGCGGCCAGTTGCTTCGCCGTCTGGTCCAGTGCTCGGCGGAAGAACGTGAACGCCTCCACGGCCTGCGCCAGCGGCATCCGTCGGCGCAGTAGCTCCTCGCCGTACGCGGCCCCGATCTCGGCCACCTCAAGCTCGAGGCCCGGGCGGTCACCGCGCCGGCCGAGGTACTCGTCCACGATCTGCACGAGGCGTCGCCCGAGCGGGCGGAGCGCGTCGCGCTCGTCCTCGGGCGTCGCGCGATACCAGTCCGGCTCGCCGTCGCGGGAGTGCAACTGGCGTCGGATGCGGGAGACCGTGGCGGACTCCATCTCGCGGTCGGGCCGCCGGCCCCCGCGCTCCACGAGCGCGACGAGGTCGCCCTCGTCGAAGCGGCGGTGCCCGCCGGGTGTGCGGAACATCTGCACCTCGCCCGCGTCGGCCCACCGCCGCACGGTCGACTCGTTCACGCCGAGGATCTCGCATGCACGCGACAGGCTGACCCACTTCGAGGTCCGTCGCGGCCGCCCGGCAGCCGGCTGGGAGCGCGCGGACGCGAACGAGAGCAGGTCGGCGGGCGAGCCGACCGGGTCGTCGGGCGTCGCCACTACGCCGGGTGGCCGGGGCGCGCGGAGCCGTCGTCCAGGTTGAGCAGGGACGCCACGTCCCCGAGGCCGAGGCGGCGGCACGTGAACATCGGCGTATCGAACAGCGTGTACGAGGACGACTCGGAGTCACGGAGTTCCCGCACCAGCGCCAGGAAGTCGCCCGGGTTGTCGCCCTCGAAGGCGACGACAAACTCCTGGTCGTCCAGGCCGTAGGAGTACGTCGTGTTGATCTTGATCGAGTGGTACTTGTGGCCGATGGCGATGTGCTCGTCCATGATCCGCTGCCGCTCGTCCGCCGGCAGCGTGTACCACGCCCGTGTCTTGGACATCGGGTAGACGAACAGGTACGCGTCCACGCCACCGTCGAGGCGGAGGCGCTCGCGCCGCTCGGTGCCCTCGTGCAGGTCGTTCGTGTACTGCGAGCGCATGGTCATGGAGAGGTAGGAGTGCGGCTCCTCCAGCCACGCCCCCACCGAGGAGCGACGCAGGGCCTCGTGCCAGTCCGTGATCACCCGCAGGTCGTCATGCACCTGCCACAGCACCACGTCCACGTCGCCGCGCGTACCCACCGTCGAGTAGGCGCGCGTGAGCATCGCCTGCGTCGACTCGTCGAGGAGGTCGGTAAGCGTCGCGCCGAGCGCCGAGCGCTCCGCCGGCGGCAGGCGGCGCGCCTCCGGGCTCAGCCGGAAGAACGAGAACTTGACGCTCTGCACGCCCTTCGCGGGGCCGCGACGGTGCTGCGGCGCGGCCGCCGCGGCGGGCTGCTCGGTGGTCGTCATGCCAGCACCTCGTCCTCGGCGGAGACCGTCGCGCCCTCGCTGGCCACGGCCATGCAGAGGTCCTCCCACTGGTCGTAGTCCGGGATGAAGTACGGCAGGCGGATCTTCTTGAACTCGGTGGTGGAGTAGAGGACGCGGTAGTCGTCCACGCCGGTCGCCGCCGCGATCGCCGCCGCCGTCTCCTCCACGCCCGCGACCTTCGGGTGGTGGATCATCGAGAACACCGAGTACGGCCAGTCCTCGTACGTCGGGCGCTGGTAGCAGTGCGAGATGTTCCGGTAGCCGGCCACGAACTGCCCGAACTCCTCGATGCGCTCAGGCGGCACGTTCCAGACGGCCATCCCGTTCGCGCGGAACCCGGCCGTGCGGTGGTTGAGGATCCCCGCGAACCGGCGGAGGTGCCCGCTGGCCTGCATCTTGCGGGCGTGCGCGAACACCTCGTCGGTCGTCCAGCCGAGCGCCTCGGCGACCGGCGCGAACGGCTCCGCAGAGTCGCCGACGTCGCCCTGCGTCGCCTTGATGTACTCGATGTCGGTGGCCGTGAGGCCGAAGCGCGCCGCCGCCTCGCGCTGGGCGTCGGAGTACTCGGGCGCGCCGCGCGAGGTCATGTCACGCGATCCGGACATGTCGAGCGTCACGCCGATCTTGAACAGCCGCAGCGTCGGCATCGGGCGGGTGGACTCGGCCCCCGCGAGGTCGTGCAGCCGCTCGATGACAGCGTCGAGGTCGACGCCGGGCGGCATCGCGACGGTGAACCACATGTTGAACTCGTGGTTGCGCTTGTAGTTGTGGGAGACGCCCGGGTGCGCGTTGATGACCGCCGCCGCCCGCGCCAGTTGCTCCGTGGGCACGCTCATCGCGACCAGCGCCGAGGAGTACCCGAGCGCCTTGGTGTCGTAGATCGCGCAGATCTGGCGCACCACCCCGGCCGCGCGCGCCTCGCGCAGGCGCGCCAGCGCGTCGTCCTCGGTGATGCCGAGCCGCTCGCCGAGGACGGCGTAGGGCCGGTCCGCCAGCGGGAAGTCCTCCTGCATCAGGTCCAGCAGTTGACGGGACGTCGCGTCGAACTCGACGCCGGTGGCCTTCGGCAGCATGGTCGTCACGAGTTCGTCCCCGCCTTCACCGTCTCAGAGGTCGCATTGCTCGGCTCGCCCACCGGCAGGCCGTAGTTCGTGGCGTAGAGGCGCTCGATCTCCGCCGCCTGCGCATCCGTGATCGCCGGCTGGTCGGGCGCAGCGGCAAACTCGTCCACCTGGTCCGCGTCGTAGATGTTCGGAAGCGCGGTGACCACGAGGGGCGAGCGCAGCACGTACTGCAGCGCGGCCTGTCCGAGCGTGCAGCCGTTCTCGCGCTCCAGGAAGCGCAGCTGCTCCACCTTGCGGACGCCCTCCACCAGCCACGAGTGGGGCCGGTGGCGTCGGTGGTCGTGCTCGGGGAAGACCGTGTCCTCGGTGTAGTGGCCCTCCAGCATCCCGGAGGAGTGCGGCACCCGGACGAGCAGGGAGATGTTGTTCGCCTCAGCCGTCGCGAGGAGGGCGCGGCCGGGCTCCAGCTCCAGCACGTTGTAGATCATCTGGACGGACTGGATCGGGAGATGCCGCATCGCGTAGTGGCCCTCCTCCTCCCAGCCGATGGCCGGGCCGAGGGCGACGCCTGCCGAGCGGATCTTCCCTTCGCGCTGCACACGCTCAACCCACGTCCACACCGCGTCATCCTGCAGGTGCGGCATCCGCGGGTTGTGCATGGCGAAGACATCGATGCGATCCGTGCCGAGCCGCTTCAGCGAGGCGTCCAGCGACGCCTCCAGGAACGGGACGTCGAACCGGTGCGGCGACTCGCGGTGCCCGGCGTCGTCCGGGTCACGCGACTGCCAGTCGTAGCCGAACTTCGCGCCGATCGTGATCTCGTCGCGCTTCGATCCCGGGAAGGCGTGCGCAAGGATCGTCTCGCCGCGTCCGCGGCCGTAGGTGTCGGCGGTGTCGAAGAACGTGACGCCACGGTCATGCGCGCGGTGCATGAGCGTGGCGGCCTCGTCGTCCGTGTAGGCGCCCCACCATCCCGCAGCCAGCGTCCATACGCCGAAGCCCACCTCGGAGACCTGGACGTCCGTGTTCGCGATCGTGCGGTGACGCATGTGGGGCAACCTCCGTTCGAGCGAGACTCGACGGGAGGGTGCGAACGAACAATCCGGGGATTGGTGGCATTGGTGAGGATTCACCGGGTTCGCGCAGGTAAAAGACCCGACGAAACTTCCACCCCCGCGAGGAGAAACGAGAGATTTCTAGACGCGGGAGGAGCCTCGCAGGAGCGGCTCCCCCCTTCCCATGCCTCCGATGCGACCCGGCTACTGGCCCTCGGGCAGCCTCGTGGTCTGGAACGCGGCAAGCTTCCAGCCCTCGCGGTCGATCAGCGTCGCCGTGAACCGCAGGTTCAGCACCACCGGAGGCTCGCGAGGCACCTCGAGCCGTCCGATGCCGGTGACCACGGCCGTCCCGCCGAAGTCCTGCGTCGCCATCCCCTCGGGATCCCACTTGCTGTAGCGGCGGCCGTTTCGGAACGCCTCCAGCATCTGCGCCTTGTCCTCCAGGTTGGAGGCGCTGTGGACGTACGAGAAGCCCTCCAGGACGACTCGGTCCCACGTGTCCACGTCCCCGGTGGTGTTCGCCTTCGCCCACTCCCGGATCACGTCCTCTGGCGAACCATCGGTCTGAGCCATCACACCCCTCCTTGCTGTCCGGCCATGGCACGGAGTTCCTTCTGCCATGTATAGCCACTCTCGACGCCCCGACTAGAATCCCGAGGCGACGATAAGCGCCGTAATAGCACGGATGCGATGGGCTGGAGGCCACATGGAGGGACCACTCGACGGGGTGCGCGTCCTCGATCTCTCGGAATACATCGCGGGACCGTACTGCGGACGCGTCATGGCCGGCTTCGGCGCCGACGTGATCAAGGTCGAGCGCCCGGGCGGCGACCCCGTCCGGCGCTGGGGCCCGTTCGCGGGCGGGGAGCCGGATCCGGAGTCCGGAGCGCTCCACCTCTACCTGAACCAGGGCAAGCGCTCGATCACGCTCGACCTCGAGACTGAGGATGGACGGGGCGTCTTGCGCGAGCTCGTCGCGAGCGCGGACGTCCTCCTGGAGTCCGGCCGTCCCGGTGCGCTGCAGCAGATCGGCCTCGGTTACGAGGACGTGCGGGAGGTGAACCCCGCGCTCGTCTACGCCTCGATCACCCCGTTCGGACAGACCGGGCCCTACTCGCAGTTCAACGCGTGGGAGATCACCTTCTACGCACTCAGCGGGCAGATGCACATCACCGGTGAGCCGGACAAGGAGCCGCTGAAGAACGGCGGCTATGTCGGCCAGTACGGCGCGGGCCAGAACGCCTACGTCGCGATCATGGCCGCCCTCTGGGAGCGCGGCTTCTCGGACCAGGGCCAGCACATCGACGTCTCGATGCACGAATGCCTCACCTCGCTCCTCGAGATGACGGACATGACGTACATCTACGGGGACCAGATCCACCAGCGCACCGGCAACGGTGCGAGGGCGGCGTGGGGCATCTATCCCTGCGCGGACGGATTCGTCGGCGTCGTCTCCGGGCCGCCCCGTCGCTGGCAGAACATCTCCACGCTGATGGACAACCCCGTCCTCGCGGAAGAGCGCTTCCTCCGCACCGGCGCGCAGAGCGAGCTCCGCGACGAGATCGACGCACACATGCTGCCGTGGCTGATCACGCACGAGAAGGAGGAGATCTACCAGCAGGCGCAGGCCCTCGGCCTCCCGTTCGGTTATGTCTCTACCCCGGCCGACTACTTCAAGAACGAGCAGCTTCAGTACCGGGGCTTCTTCCACGACGTGGAGCACCCCGTCGCCGGGACCATGCGCTACCCGTCGGTCGCCGCGCACTTCACCGATGGCCTCTGGGAGTCGAAGCGCGCACCGCTCCTCGGCGAACACACCGTCGAGGTCCTCGAGTCGCTCGGCCACGACGCGCAGTCGCGCGCGAACCTCTCCGCCGCCGGCGCGCTGGGCGCGCACCCCGGCGGTGGCGTCACGAACGGAACCGCCCGATGAGCCCCACGCCACCGCCCCGGAAGTCGATGCCTCGGAACGACGGCGCGACGGGCGACCCGCGCGTCCCGCTACGAGACGGCCAGCAGGGGCCGCTGAAGGACCTCATCGTCCTCGACTGCTCGATGGTGTGGGCCGGGCCGTACTGCACGAAGCTGCTCGGCGACATGGGCGCGACGATCATCAAGATCGAGGCCAACCGCCAGCTCGACTCGATCCGCGGCCCAGCGATCCCGCCCCCGATCCCGCTCAGCCACTACGCCAACGACGACCCGGGCGAGGACCCCTGGAACCGCTCGGGCTACTTCAACAAGACCAACCGCAACAAGCTCGGGATGTGCATGAACATCCTGATGCCGGAGGGGCGCGAGGTCTTCATGGAGCTCGCGAAGATCGCTGACGTCGTCATCGAGAACTTCGGCGGCGGCGTCTTCGAGCGGATGGGCTACGGGTACGAGGTCATCAAGTCCGTGAACGAGGACGTGGTCTTCGTCTCGATGCCGCCGTCCGGCAACGGTGGGCCGGAGGCGCGCTACGTCGGCTACGGCGTCGCCATCGAGCAGCTCGGGGGCGTCGTCGCCCGCACGGGCTACCTCAACGACGGCATGCCGATGAAGTCCGGCATCAACTACGGCGACCCGATCGCCGGGATCCACACCGCCGGCTACATCATGACCGCGCTCCTCCACCGCCGGAAGACGGGACGCGGGCAGTTCATCGACCTCTCCCAGCGCGAGGCCGCGATCAACTGGACCGGCGAGGCCGTGCTCGAGTACCAGATCACCGGCGACGACCCGACCTGGATCGGCAACCGCGACACCCACATGGCGCCCTCCGGCGCCTACCGCTGCACCGGCGACGACGAGTGGGTCGCGCTCGCCGTGGGGTCCGACGCCGAGTGGGCCGGCCTCTGCGTGGCGATCGAGCGCCCCGACCTCCGCGCGCTCTACCCCACGCTCGACGCGCGGTTCGCCAATCACACCACCATTGACGACGCGATCACCGTCTGGACCTCCACACGCGCGGCGGACGACGCGATGAGCATCCTGCAGGGCCACGGCGTCGCCGCGGGGGTCAGCGCGAACAGCCGCCGAGTCGTCGAGGACCCGCACCTCACGGCGCGGGGCTTCTACCCCGAGGTCGAGCACATCTCGGCGGGTCGCCATCGCCTCGCGGGCGTCGCCTGGAACATGGACCGCACGCCGGGCGCCATCTACGCGGCGGCGCCGGCCCTTGGCCAGTACAACGACTTCGTCCTCAAGGAGATCCTCGGCAAGACCGAGGAGCAGGTGCAGGCGCTCCGGGACGCGGGCGTGCTGGAGACCACCCCGGAACTCGTGCTGCAGGCGCAGGCCGCTGCCGCGGCGAAGGCGAACGAGGCCTAGCGGAACGCGGTCAGGGTCCCGCCCGCATCGAGGGTGTACAGCCCGCCGCTCGTGACCAGGACGTCGGTCAACCGTTCGCCCTCCATCGTGCGCTCCCCCAGGAGCGCCCCGCTGGCCGGGTCGTAAAGCGCCACGCGGTCCTCGAACGGCAGCAGGATGCCGCTGCGCGTCGAGAGCGGGCCCGCGACGACAGCACCGACAGCGGCCGCGGGGACGCGCCAGGCCTCGGTGCCGTCGGCCAGCCTGAGCGCCTGCATCTCACCCTTACGGTCCGCGAGGATCAGGAGGTCGCCGGCGAACGTCCCGGGGAAGCCGTCTTCGAGCGGCGGGGCGTTGTTCTGCCAGAGGCGTTCCGGGATGGGCACGTCCGGTGTCATGCCCCAGATCCAGAACTGGTTCCACACCGCGCGCCACTGCTCCCACCACGGACGGCCGGAGGTGTCCTCGAACGCGACGGTGTAACGGCGCGAACTCGCGTACACGACGCCATCGCGCGAGAGCGTCGAGTACGGGTTGGCGCGAGTGAACTCGTAGAAGTAGGTCTGGGCGCCGTTGCCGCGGTCGAAGACCAGCACCTCGGTGCCCGTCACCCCGGCGATGTAGTCCTCCATGACCACAGGGCTCGTGAAGGCGATCGCACCGCGGTTCGGCGTGCTCCAGAGGATCTCGCCGTCCTCGGCGTCGAACGCGACCACGTCGCCGATGCCGAACAGGTACGCGTACCCGTCCACGATCATCGGCGACGCGCCGAAGCGAGTGCCGGTGTTCAGCGACTGGAACACGAGGTCGCCCGTCGCAGCGTCGAGCGCGAGCAGCTGACCGGCGCGAAGGCCGATGTAGAGCCGGCCGCCGGCGAGCGTCGGTGCTCCGTACGGGGCGCCCTGGAGGTCGCGCTCCCACACGAGCGACCCGTCCGAGGCGGCGACGGCTGCGATGCGATCCTCGGTGACCACGTACACGCGCTCGGCGTCGGCGACCAGTGGGGTCGCGGGCGCGGCGCCCAGCGAGAGGCTCCAGGCCTCGGGCGCGTCGAGGTCGACCGCGGCACCCACCTGGCGCGTCCCCAGCCGGTCTCCGTTCGCGGTGGCCCAGACGTCCTCACCACTCAGGAGCTCGAGGCTCGGGTTGCTCGCCTCGGGCACCGGTGGCGGCGAGTAGATGAACGTGCTGTAGATCCACCACCCGAACCAGAGCAGGACCAGGAGCGCGATCCCGCCGAGGATGAACCGGCGGCGACGCGTCCGGGCACGGTCCGTCTCCGCACGCTCCTCGGCGAAGATCTCCTGGCGAGCGACGAGGTTGGCCGCATGTTCGGGATCGAGGAGGGGCGCGTCCGCCGACAGCCGGTTCCAGCAGTTGTGGCACCGCGTCCGCGTCGCAGGCGTCGCGAACCCGCAGGTGGCGCACTGCTTGTATTCGATCGGCGGGCCGTCAGTCGCAGTGCTGGTCACGGGCCGGAGGTTATCACCCGCCCACGCAAGGGCCATGACGCATGTCATCGGCCCACCGGACCACACCCCCGCCGGACTACACCCACGGCCAAACCGCGACGCGATGGCCGTCGTACCCTGAGAGCGGGCGGGCGGAGGACGGTGCACGGTGGATCGAAGACGCACGCTGATGCAGGCGGGTGCGGCGCTCGCCGTCGGCATCCTGGCGCTGGGCGGCGCCTACCTCGGCGTCCACCTCCCCGGCTGGATGGACGATGCCGAGACACGCGAGGAGCTCGCGACGACGCAGCGCGCACTCGACGAGGCGAACGCGCGCATCGCAGCGCTCACGGAGAGCCGGGACGCCGACCGCACCACGCTCGCAACACTCAGCACTCAGCTCGGCGAGAAGGAACGGGAGCTCGGCAACCTCCAGTCCGCCCTCGCCCTCTCGGGGCCACTGTCGGAGCAGTTCAGCAACATCACGAACGAGCTCTCGACGCTGAAGAGCGACCACAACATCCTGCAGCGCGACTACGACAGGCTCGTTGCGAGCATGGAACCGCTGATCGCGATCCGGACGCCGGAGCTGAACGGCGACGCGCTCTACCTCGACCGCTCCGTCGGCGGCGTCACCTACACGGGCGCGGTCTGCTCCGGCAGCATGGAGCCCAACATCACCTGCGACGACCTGCTGGTGCTGTACCCACCGAAGGTCACGGACCTCGCGGTCGGCGACATCATCTACTTCCGCCGCCAGGCCCCCGGCTGCACCGGCCCGATGGAGGGCCGCTTCATCCTCCACCGCATCATCCAGGTGACCGCCGGCTCCGAGGGCCTCGCGTTCCGCACGCAGGGCGACGCCCTGGACATCGCGGATGCCTGCCCCGTCCCCGCGGCGGATGTGCTCTACAAGTTGCTCACGAACGTCCGGAACGCACGCATCGACGGCTAGGCTGACCGGTACGAGGTAGGAGACCCGCCATGACCACCGCAGCCCGCCCGATCACCACCAGCGCCACCGCGGACCTCGCCCGGTTCGTCGCGCACGCCGCCGTCCCGGATCCCGTGCGCGATGTCACGCGACGCTACGTGCTGGACTGGCTGGGCTCAGCGCTCGGCGGCAGCACCATGGCCCCACCCTCGATGGTGCGCGCGGTCGTCGAGGAACTCGGTGGCCACGAGCAGGCGACGATGCTGGGCACGCCAGAGGGGACGCCGCGGACGTCCGCGCCCCTCGCCGCCCTCGCGAACGCGGCTGCCTCCCACGTCCTCGAGATGGATGACCTCGACCGCGGCTCCGTCTACCACCCCGGCGCCCCGACCGTCGCCGCCGCGCTCGCCCTCGGCGAGTCCGAGGGCATCGACGGTGACACCTTCCTCGACGCGGTCGCCGTCGGGTACGAGGTCGGCATCCGCGTCGGGGAGGCGCTCGGCGGCTCGCACTACGACCACTGGCACACGACCGGCACCGCCGGGACGCTGGGCGCAGCCGCTGCCGCCGCGCGCATCCTTGGCCTCGACGAGCAGGCCACACTGGACGCCCTCGGGAGTGCCGGGACGATGACGGCCGGGCTCTGGGAGTTCCTCGCGGACGGCGCGATGTCCAAGCAGCTGCACCCGGGGAAGGCCGCGCACGACGGCATCCTCGCTGCGCTGCTGGCCCGCCGCGGCTTTACCGGCGCGTCGAGGATCCTCGAGGGGCCGAAGGGCCTCCTCGCCGCGATGTCGGACGACGCCCGGCCTGAGGCGTTGACGGACGGGCTCTCCATCGAGCAGCCGCGCTGGCGCGTCGAAGGCGTCTCGTTCAAGGTGCACGCGTCCTGCCGCCACACCCACCCCGCCGTCGACGCCGCGCTCGCCCTCCGCGACCGCGAGGGCTTCGACCTCGCCGCCGTCGACCGCATCCATGTCCGCGTCTACCACGCGGCCCTCGGGCTCCTCGAGGGCGTCGAGCCGACGACGCCCTACGCCGCCAAGTTCTCGCTCCCGTTCTGCGTCGCGGCCGCCCTGCGGTTCGGCGACCTCGGCCTCGCGCGGTTCACGGACGACACCGTCGAGGACGCCGAGACGCTCGCGCTCGCCGATCGCATCACGTTCGCCCCGGACGCCGAGCTGACGGCCCTCTACCCGGCGCAGTGGCCGAGCATCCTCGAGGCGACGATGGCCTCAGGCGAGACCATCGTCGAGCGCATCGACCAGCCGCGCGGCGACCCGGACACGGGCGTCACGAACGCCGACCTCGTCGAGAAGTTCGTGATGCTCACGGGCGGACTGCTCGACCCCGAGGTCGCGCGGAACATCGGCGTCGAGGTCCTCGAAGGTGACGCGTGGTCGCCCGCCCGCCTCGTCGAGGCCGTTACGCGTCGATGAGCCGGCGGCGACGCAGCAGGTAGACGAGGGCGCTCGACCCGCCGATGAGGATCGCCGCCGGCACGAAGACGAGCGCCGGCGACGTATCGCGCAGCATTCCCGCGGACGTGAAGTAGACGACGCTCATGATCGTCCACGGGACCAGCGACACCGCGAAATAGCCCGCGAAGTTCAGGCGCCTCATCCCCGCCAGGTAGCTCACGAAGTCCACGCCGATCGCCGTGAGCGGCAGCGCCAGCCGCAGCATGAACACCGTGCGCAGGTCGATGTTCTCCCGCAGCCGCGCGAGGAACCCGAGGCGCGGCCGGTCAGCGATCCGGTCGAGGATCCCGCCCCCGATCCGGCGCGCGATGAGGTAGCTCACGGTCACTGAGAACGCCTGCGCCACAAACGTCGCGAGGATCGCCTCCGCCGGATCGAGGACGAGCGCCGCGACGGTAATCGTCAGGAGGTCTGACACCGGGTTGAACGGCACGGTGAGCCCCAGCGCCAGGATCACGGCGTAGGTCACCGGCCCCCAGATGCCGGCCCGCGCGATGCTCTCCTCGAGGTCCTCCCGGTCGACGTCGACGGACCAGTTGAGGGCGAACAGCAGCACCAGCACCCCGAGCACGAAGAGGCCCAGTCGCACGACGGTGCTTCGAGACACGATGGGCCTTCCGGGATGGCGATTTGGCGCAGCGAAGCGTACGTCGCAACCCCCGGACGGGCGAGGGCGACCCGGCGCCCACGCCCCTTGTCGGCCGGGAGTAGCATCACCGGCGTTATGGCTATCAACTCGCTCGCCGGACTTCGCGTGGTCGACCTCAGCGACGGCATCGCCGGCGCCTACGCGACGCGCTGGCTCGGCGCACTCGGCGCGAGCGTCGTGAAGGTTGAGCCGCCCGAGGGTGACCCGACACGCCGCACCGGCCCGCGTCGCGACGACAGCGGCGAGACCAGCGCGCTGTTCGGCTACCTGAACACCAGCAAGCGTTCGGTCGTCCTCGATCCCGCCGAGGGCGGCGACCGGGCGCACCTGATCCGGCTTCTCGAGGGCGCCGATGTCGTCGTCGAGACCTCGGCGCCGGGCGCATGGCTCGCGAGGGGCATCGACCTGCAGGGCATCCGCGCCGCGCATCCGGCGCAGGTGGTGTGCTCCATCACCCCCTTCGGCCAGGACGGCCCGCGCGCGGGGTGGCGGATGACCGCGCTCACGGCGGCGGCTGCGGGCGGCCAGCTCATGCTCTGCGGCGACCCTGAGCGCGAGCCGCTGAAGACCGCCGGCCATCAGGCTGCCACGCAGTCCGCCCTCCACGCCTTCTCCGCCATCGTCACGGCCCTCCTCGCCGCCAGCCGGGACGGCGCCGGGGACTACCTCGACATCTCGATGCAGGAGGTGCAGGCCGCGAGCCTCGAGGCAGCCGGCCCGAACGCGATGGTGCGAGGCGTGGACTCAGAGCGGGCGGGAAACCAGGCGCGCGCCGTCTGGGGCATCTACCCGTGCGCGGACGGCTTCGTCGGCGTCGCGGCGATGAACCGTCAGACCGGCTCGGTCTACCGCTGCATCGAGCACCCCGAACTCCTCGACTCGCCCATCTTCATGGACCTCACCTCGAACCCGGATGGCAACGAGGTCGCCTCCGCGCTGATCGAGGAATGGACGATGGCGCACACCGCGCAGGAGGTCTTCGACATCTCGCACGGCCATCGCGCCCCGTTCTCTCTCATCGCAACGCCACGTCAGCTGCTGGAGTGGGAGCCGCTCATCAAGCGCGGCTTCTGGCACCACGTCGAGCATCCCGCGTTCGGCGCGCACACCGTGCCCGACCTGCCGTTCAGCCTCGACGGCGAACGCGGCGCATTCGAGCGCGCTCCCCTCCTCGGCGAGCACACCGAGGACGTCCTCCGCGAGATCGACTCCACGCCACCGCCCCCACCCACCGAGGTCCGCGACCGCCGCGGCCCCCTGGATGGCATCCGCGTGCTGGACCTCACGCAGGTCTGGGCGGGGCCTTATGCCGCCCGCTTCCTCGCGGACATGGGCGCGGACGTGGTCCACATCGAGGGGCCGTCGTTCCCGGACGCGGTCCGAGGCGTTGGACGCGGGCCTGACCCCCGCCAGTTCAACAAGACCCCGTACTTCAACGACTACAACCGCAACAAGCGCGGGCTCGCCCTCGACCTCCACCGCCCGGAGGGCATCGAGGCGTTCCGCGCGCTCGCGAAGACCGCGGACGTCGTCATCGAGAACTGGAGCGTCGGCGTCTCGGAGCGCCTCGGCATCGGGTACGCGGACCTGCGCGCACTCAACCCGAGGATCGTGATGGCGCAGATGCCGGGCTTCGCGCAGGACGCGCCGGAGTCGGAACGCGTGGGCTTCGGCCCCACCATCGAGCAGATGGGCGGGCTCGTCTCCCTCCAGGGCTACGAGGGCGAAGGGCCGCACAAGAGCGGCATCTCCTACGGCGACCCCACCGCCGGCATCGCGACCGCCGGCGCCATCGCCCTCGCGCTGCTCCGTCGCGAGACCACCGGCGAGGGCGGCCACGTCGTGATGCACCAGCGCGACAACATCATCGGCATGGTCGGCGAGTACCTCGTGGCGGAGTCCGCCGGCATCCCGTACCCCGTCCGCATCGGCAACCACGACCCGGAGATGGCCCCGCACGGCGTCTACCGCACCCGCGATGACTCCGGCCGCTGGCAGGGCGATGTCCTCGGCAATCCCATCTCCGAGTACCACGACACCTGGGTCGCCATCGCCGTCGACTCCGACGACGCCTGGGCCGCGCTCTGCCGCATCCTCGGCGACCCGCGCCTCGCGCGCCCCGAGTACGACACGACTGCCGGCCGCCTTCAGCACGAGCACGAGATCGACGCCGTCCTCGCGGACTGCCTCCGCGACCGCGACCCCGCCGAGGTCGCCCGCACCCTCCAGGCAACGGACGTCTCCGCCTGCGAGGTGCTCAGCGCACTCATGCTGGTGCGGGACGACCACCTCGCCGCCCGTGGCTATTTCCCCACGGTGGTGCACCCGGAGGCCGGCGAGCACGTCACGACACAGCCGGTCTGGCGGTTCGCGGACCGCCCGCAGCCACCACTCCGCCCCGCGCCGTGCTTCGGCGAACACAACCGCGAAGTCCTCGGCGCGATCGGGTACACGGACGCGCAGCTCGACGCGATGGAAGCCGAGTCGGTCCTCGTGACCGTGCCACTGAAGGCGTAGCGTCTCGGCCCCTCCTCTGCCCTCCCCTCTGACCCCCTCCCCCCTCACGGGGGAGGGTTGGGGTGGGGGACTGCTTCGCCCGAATCCAGGCGCGGCCGCGCGAACCCTCCTGCGCACCGGCCCACCCGCGTACCTCGACGCCCACGCGAGACACGAGGCGTACCATGCCGCCCGTAATCGACCCTCAGGAGGCGGACATGCGACTCGGACTGATGGCAGGCCCCGGCGACAACTGGCGGGACTCGATCGAGAAGGTCAGGATCGCCGAGGACCTCGGCATCGAGCTCATCTCGACGGGTGAGGCGTGGGGGCGCGGCACCGTGCCGTGGCTCGCCGCCCTCGCGCTGAACACCAGCAAGATCACGATCGGCACGTCGATCCTCAACTGCTACTCGCGCACCCCGGCGGCGATCGCCCAGGACTACGCGACGCTCGAGGAACTGTCGGAGGGGCGCATGCTCCTCGGCCTCGGCTCCTCCGGCGAGTACGTGATCGAGCACTTCCACGGCATGCCGTTCAAAAAGCCCCTCCGCCGGCTCCGCGAGTACGTCGAGGTGTTCGA
Organism: uncultured Dehalococcoidaceae bacterium; assembly: GCA_964414675.1. Classification (GTDB taxonomy): domain Bacteria; phylum Chloroflexota; class Dehalococcoidia; order UBA2979; family UBA2979; genus W-Chloroflexi-9. Next base: position 24,370 of record CAYPYF010000001.1, on the reverse strand, counting down.
CACCCTCATCGCGGGCGAGAAGCTGAACTACGAAGGCGAGATCTTCAACGTCTCGCGCGGCTTCCGGCTCGACTACAACCGCCCGAGGACGAAGGTGCCGGTCTACATCGCGGCGATCACGCCGAAGTCGATCCACCAGACCGGGGAGATCGCCGACGGCATCTTTCCGATCCACTGGCCGAAGAGCCTGTTCGGCCAGCTGCGCCAGGACCTGGCCGCGGGCGCGCAGGACGCCGGCCGTCCCGGCCATCAGTTCACGATCGCACCGTTCACCAAGACCACGGTGCTCGACGGTTCCGCCGAGGACGAAGCCGGGTGGCACGAGGCCCGGCGGCTCATCCAGTACTACGTGAACCGCATGGGCGTCTTCTACTGGCAGATGCTGGAACGCAACGGCTTCGCCGACGAGGTCGCCGCCTCCCGCGCCGCCTGGGCGGAGCGTGACGCCGAGGGCTCGATCGCCGCGATCTCGGACGAGATGGTGCGCGAGTGCCAGGTCATCGGCCCGATCGAGGAAGTCGGCGCGCGCCTGCGTGAACGTGCCGACGCCGGCGCCGACCTCCAGATGCTCTACATGCCGCCCGGCTCCCCGGCCGAGGTGGGCAAGTGGCTGGAAGCGGTCATGAAGTAGTGGCGGGACACCCGGCGTTCGAGGCGGTCCGGATCGGCGATGCGCCGATCCTCGTACCGCACATGGACGACCGGATGGGGGCGAACCTCGCCGGTCCGTCGCTCATCCGCGCACCGGAGTGGCTCCCGGACCGCCTGGGCGAGTACTACCTCTATTTCGCGCACCACAACGGGGCCTACATCCGCCTCGCCGTCGCCGACGCCATCGAGGGGCCATGGAGGATCCACACGCCGGGCTCGCTCCAGCATGGCGAGTCGTTCTTCCCGGACGAACTCGACCCCCCGGACCCCGCGCAGATTCGGCCCGGCTACGTCGTCTCCACGCCGCACATCGCCTCGCCAGACGTCCACGTCGACGAGGAGGCTCGCCTCATCCGGATGTACTACCACGGCATCCTGCGCGACCGGACGCAGATGACACGGGTCGCCGAGTCGAAGGACGGCGTGCACTTCACGGCGTCCGAGCCCATCCTCGGACGCTCGTACTTCCGCGTCTTCCAGCACCAGGGCTGGACATACGGCCTCGGCATGCCGGGGATCTTCTACCGCTCACGTGACCCACGCGGCCCGTTCGAGCAGGGGCCGACGCTCTTCTCCCCCGACATGCGGCACTCGGCCGTCCTCGTCGAGGGCGACACGCTCACCGTCTTCTACACGGACGTCGGCCAGGAGCCGCCCGAGAAGGTCCTGGTCACCACGGTCGACCTCGCCCCGGACTGGATGCAGTGGACCACCGGCCCCGTCGCGACCGTGCTGGAGCCCGAACGCGACTACGAGGGCGCTGACCTCCCGCTCGTCACCTCGATCCGAGGTGAGATCAGCGAGCGCGCCCGCCAGCTCCGCGACCCGGCGGTCTACCTCGACGATGGCCGGATCTATCTGCTCTACGCCGTCGCAGGGGAGTCGGGCATCGCGCTCGCCGAGGTGCGACGCGCAGGCGGGTCGCCACCGGGTTGATGCATCCCTAAACTCCCGGAGGCTCGGACGACAGCCTGAGGGACGGCTCCCGCGGGGACCCTGACGACGACATGACATGTGGCGCGCGTATGCTCGCGCCGGCATCAGCGCGCTCGCACAGCGCACCGGAGGGGTGGATGGCAGATCCGATCCTCGTGGTTGACCGCCTCGAGAAGCGGTTCGGTGGGAACCGAGCCGTTGATGGCGCATCCTTCGAGGTGGCCCGGGGATCGATCACCGGACTGATCGGCCCGAACGGCGCGGGAAAGACCACCTGCTTCAACTGCATCGCCGGCGCCATCCGGGCGGACGGCGGCCGCGTCACCCTCAACGGTCACGACATCTCCGGATCGTCCCCACACCAGGTGTACGAGCAGGGACTGGTCCGCACCTTCCAGATCCCGCAGGAGATCAGCGGCATGACGGTGCTGGAGAACGTCATGCTGATGGCCCGCAACCATCCCGGCGAACGCGTCTGGGAGTCCGTCCTCCGCCCGTGGGTCGTGCGCGCCCGGGAGGTCGAGGTGCGCGAGCAGGCCCTCGCGATGCTCCGCCAGGTCGACCTTGAGCCGCTCGCGCATGAACGCGCCGGCACGCTCTCCGGTGGGCAGCGCAAGCTCCTCGAGCTCGCGCGCGCCCTGATGGCCGAACCCGAGCTCGTGATGCTCGACGAGCCGAGCGCCGGCGTGAACCCCACCCTCGCCTCGCGCCTCGTCGCGGACATCCGGCGCATCAACCGCGAACGCGGCGTCACCTTCCTCGTGATCGGCCACGACATGGACGTGGTGGCGCGCCTCTGCGACACCCTCATCGTCATGACCGCCGGACGCGTGCTCATAGAGGGCACCCCTGACGAGGTGCTGAACAACGCCGAGGTGCAGGAGGCGTACCTGGGGAGCCAGTACCGATGACGCTGCTGCAGGTCACCGACCTCGCCGCCGGGTACGGCGACGCCCTGATCGTGCGTGGCACATCGATGCACGTGGACCCCGGCGAGATCGTGACGATCATCGGGCCAAACGGCGCCGGGAAGTCCACGCTGCTCAAGGCGATCTTCGGCATGGTCGACATCACCGGCGGGACGGTGCGCTTCAAGGACCAGGAGGTCACGGGCATCCCCGCGCACCGCCTCGTGGAGATGGGCGCCGCCTTCGTCCCGCAGACCGACAACGTGTTCCCCCGCCTCTCCATCCGCGAGAACCTGGAGATGGGCGCCTTCCGCCGCAAGGGAGGCACCCACGAGCGCATCGAGGAACTCCTCGCGCGGTTCCCGGACCTCGGCCGCCGCCCCGGAGAGCAGGCCGGCCGGCTGTCCGGCGGACAGCGCCAGACCCTGGCGATGTCCCGCGCGCTGATGCTGGACCCCACCCTCCTCCTCGTCGACGAACCCACCGCCGCGCTCTCGCCGGCCGCCCGGCAGGACCTGTTCCGCCAGATCCAGGCGATCCGCGACGGAGGCGTCGCGATCCTCATGGTCGAGCAGAACGCGCGCGAAGCACTCGAGATCTCGGACCGCGGCTACGTCCTCGTGAACGGCGCGGTCGCCCTCGAGGACCGCGCGGACGCGATGCTCACGAACGACGACATCGGCCGGCTGTTCCTCGGCCGGACAGAGGTGACGCCCTGATGGACCTCCTGCAACTGGTCGTGGTCGGCATCATCGTGGGGTCGGTCATCGGGCTCGGGGCGATGGGGCTCACGCTCAGCTTCGGCGTGATGAAGTTCGCGAACTTCGCGCACGGCGACATGATGACGCTCGGCATGTTCACCGCGTTCGCCGTCGTCGGGAACGCCGGCATCGCCGGCCCCCGGCTGAGCCCGTTCTCCATCCCGGCCGGCCTCATCCTCGGCGTCCTCGTGGCCGGGGCGGTCGTCGCCGTCCTCGCCGCCTCCATCGACCGCCTGGTCTACCGACGACTGCGCCGCCGAGGCAGCGCGCTGATCACGATGGCGATCGCCTCGCTCGGCATCGCGATCATGCTGCGTGCCGTGATCCAGCTCATCTGGGGGCCGCTGCCGAAGCGCTACTCGGGCGGCATCAATCCCGCATGGAACATCGAGGGCCTGCGGATCAAGCCGGACCAGCTCCTCATCGTCGCCCTCACGCTCGTGCTCGCGCTGGCGCTCTACCTCCTGCTCTACCGCACGAAGCTCGGCAAGGCGATGCGCGCGACGGCGGACAACCCGCAGCTGGCGGATGTCGCGGGCATCGACACCGAGCGCATCCGGCAGGCCACGTGGAGCATCGCGGGGTTCCTGATCGCTGCGGCCGGCGTGATGTTCGCCGTGCAGGCCCAACTCCGCTACGACGCCGGCTTCGAGTTCCTCCTCCCGATGTTCGCGGCCGTGATCCTCGGCGGGATCGGAAACCCGTGGGGGGCGCTTATCGGCGGATTGATCGTCGGCATCTCACAGGAGACGTCCACCTACTGGATCCCGTCCGGCTTCAAGGCCGGCATCCCGTTCTTCCTCCTGATCGCAATGCTGGCGCTGCGCCCTCGCGGCCTCTTCGGCTCGACGGTCTAGGAGCACCCGATGATCGACGCGCTCGCCGCCCTCCCCGCGCTCCTCGACCCCACGTTCCTCGTGACGTTCCAGGGCGCCGTGAACTGGAGTGCCGGCTTCATCACCACCGTCGCGATCTTCGCGATCGTCGTGCTCGGCCTGAACGTGCAGTGGG
>CAYPYF010000001.1:14536-20093 GCA_964414675.1 uncultured Dehalococcoidaceae bacterium | reverse complement strand
CGCCTTCTTCATGGTGGGCGCGTACACCAGCGCGCTCCTCACCCTCGGCCCGGCCACCGGGTTCAACTCCTACATCCTGGGCCTGGACCTGCCGATCCTCATCGGCTGGCTCGGCGCGACCATCGCGGGCGCCCTCCTCGCCCTCGCGATCGGCCTGCCCACGCTGCGCCTGAGGTTGGACTTCCTCGCGATCGCGACCATCGGCATCGCGGAGATCCTCCGCACCTTCGCCCGTAGCGGGAACGGGCTGGTCAACCGCACGGAGGGCCTCAACGGCATTCCGGGCCTCCTCGCCGGCACCGTCGACCGAAGCGACTACAAGTGGGTGCTGCTCGCCATCGCCCTCACGGCCCTGCTCGTCGTCTACCTCATCGTCCGCGCCGCCACCCAGTCTCCGTGGGGACGGGTCTTGCGTTCGATCCGTGACAACGAGGCGACCGCCCAGGCCGCCGGCAAGCAGACCGTCGCCTACCGCCTCCAGGCCTTCGTCTTCGGCGGCGCGATCATCTCGTTCGCCGGGGCGCTCTACGCGCACCGCATCGGCGCGATCTCGCCCCCCGGCTTCAGCGACCTCTTCGGCACGTTCCTGCCGTACACGATGCTGATCGTGGGCGGCGCCGGAAACCATCGAGGCGTCATGCTCGGGGCGCTCGTCGTCGGGTTCTTCTGGTTCGGCACGCCACTCATCCAGGAGAGCCTGCCGTCCGCCATCGGCTCCAACGTCTTCGTCTGGCGTCAGTTCGCCGTGGGCCTCCTCGTCGTCGTGTTCATCCTCTGGCTCCCGAAGGGCCTCATCGCCGAGGAGGCGCGCGTCAGCCGCTTCCTCCCCCGCGCCGTCCGAGGCCCATCGCTCGCCTCGAGGCTGCGCGAACGCTTCCAGCGCGAGTAGCCTCTCGGTGGATCGCCGGATCTACCGCACGCGCCATTTCTACCCCCGCGTCTACCCCGCAATCTCCCGCTCACCCTGAGCCTGTCGAAGGGCGAGCCCGGCTCACTCACTTCGGCGCCCGCACACACCACAACCCAACACCCATCCCCCGCACCACGAAAGAGGCCCCTCCGTAAGGAGGGGCCTCTCGTCACCACCAGAGTGGTGGACCGGGTACCGAGTACCTACTCGGCGAGGTCGAACGGAACGACCTCGAGCTCGACGATCGTGCCGCCCGTGTACTGGAAGATGCCGATGTAACCCGTGGTCACGTCGCCGTCTTCGTTCCAGTTCAGCGTGGTGGCCGAACCCTCGAAGTCGATGTCGTCGCCCGCGGCGACGGCGGCCAGGGCCGCAGCCACGCCCTCCGCGCCGGGGAGATAGACATCGCCGCCCGGTCCGCCGATCCTCGCCAGCTGGTCACGGATCGCCGCGCCGTCGTTCGAGCCGGCAGCCTCAGCCGCCAGCGCGATCGCCACCACGGCGTCGTAGGCCTCACGGATGAACGGCAGCTCCGGGACAGAGCCGTACTCCGCCTCGTAGGCCGCCTGCCACGCCGCGAAGGCGTCCGTCTCCGGACCACCCGTGGGGGCGGTGCCCTTGAAGCCCTCGAGCGCCTCGGCGCCCAGGGTGTCAATGAGCTCCTGGCTCTTGGTGCCGTCCACGAACAGGAAGCTGGAGAACAGCTCGTTCTCCAGCGCCTCGCGGATGAACACCTGCGCCTGAGCCGGGTAGCCAATCGCCACCAGCGTCTCAGCGCCACCGGCCGCGGCGGCCTGCAGCTCGGCGAGGTACGACGCCTGGCCGTCCTCGAACGAAGCAGCAGTCACCGTGCCCTCGAAGGCACCCTCGAAGGCGTCAGCCAGGCCCTGGCCGTACGCGCCGTTCAGGTAGACGACGCCCACGTTGTCCAGGCCCTCGTCCGTCGCCAGCTTCGCCAGCACGACGCCCTGCGCCGCGTCCGACGTGGTCGAGCGGAACAGGAAGCCGTTGTCGTTCACCGTGGTCAGGCCCGGCGAGGTCGCCGAGGGACTGATCACGACGACGCCGGCCGGCACCGCCACGCTCTCGGCGACGGCGATCGCGACACCGCTGGCCAGCGGGCCAACGATTGCGCTCACACCCTCGATCTCGATCAGGCGGCGAGCCTCTTCGGTCGCTGCGGTCGGGTCAGTCTGGTCGTCACCCACCACGACTTCGATGGGCAGTCCGTGGACGCCACCGGCCTCGTTGATGTGCTTCACGGCCAGGTCGACACCAGTCTGGATAGCCGGTCCAAACTCAGCCAGCGCCCCGGAGAAGTCGGCCAGGTAGCCGATCCGCAGCGGGGTCATCTCACCGGTCGACCCGGTGCCGGAGGCCGTGGCCTCCCCGGTCGCACTGGTACCCGTCGCCGTCGTCTCTCCCTCGTCACCCTCATCGTCGGAGCAGGCCATGAGCGCCATGCTCGCGAAGAGCGCAAGACCGAGGAGGAGGACGAGACGAGACCAGTTGGCCTTCTTCAATACGTCCATGCGATCCCTCCGTGCAGCCCGGAAACACTCCGGACTAGCCGAAAATGCTAGGACAAGTAATGCGCTAGGCAAACTACACCGAAACATGTTCCGAACGGGCCGCGGGGCGCAAACCAGCGTCCAGGGCATCCTACCGCTCCCCACGTGCTCTATCCTCGCGTTCGCTGACCATCCGTAAGCAAGAACCTGGACCGCCCCCACGAGAGCAGAGGGAACGCCATGCCCGACCAGTCCCGTCGTACCGGCGTCGCCATCCAGGCGTTCACCGCCCCCGACTTCGTCGACCAGGTACGACTCGCCGAGGACGTCGGCCTCGCGACGGCGTGGACCACCATCGGCGGCGCGGGCGGCGCCGACCCGCTCACGACAGCCGCTGCCGCCTTCGGCGCCACGTCGAGGATCAAGGTCGGTACGGCGATCGTCCCCACCTGGCCACGGCATCCCCTCGCGCTCGCCTCGCAGGCGCTCGCGCTGCACCAGCTGGCCCCGGGGCGGCTGCGCCTCGGCATCGGCCCGTCGCACGAGCCGATGATGACCGCGAGCTACGGCGTGGAGTGGCGGACGCCTCTCACCCACCTCCGCGAGTACCTCGTCGCGCTGTCCGCGCTCTTCGAGGACGGCGCGGTCGACCTCGACGGGTCGCACGTCACCGCCCACGCCCGCTGGCGGGAGCCCGCCGGCGTCGAACTCCTCGCCTCCGCGCTCCGCCCGCGGTCGTTCGCACTCTGTGGCGAGCTCGCGGACGGCGCGATCTCGTGGATGAGCCCGTTCCAGTACCTCGTGGACGAGGCGCTCCCCGCCGTCGCCGAGGGCGCCTCGAAGGCCGGGCGCGCGACCCCGCCGCTCGTCGCGCACGTCCCGGTCAGCGTGAACACGGACCGAGACGCGGTCCGCGAGATGGCCCGCCAGCAGCTCGGCCGCTACGCCACGGTGCCGTTCTACCGCGCGATGTTCGAGCGCGCCGGCTTCCCGATGGGCGACCCGACCAGCCCCGAAGCGATGCCGGACGCCCTCCTCGACGACCTCGTCGTCAGCGGCACCGCCGAGGAGGTCACAACGCGCCTCCGCGGCTACCTCGACGCCGGCCTCGGCGAGGTGCTCGCGCACCCGCTCATCGAGCGCGACGACCGCGACGGCTCCATCGAGCGCGCGTTCCGGGCGGTTGCGGCGGTGTAGCGTCCTCGGACGGACGTCCACCGGCGTCCCACGCTGGCTCGCCGTATGTGTACCCTCTGCCCGCCTCACCACCCGAGGCAGCAGAGGGGGACACATGCCCAGGAACACTGACCTCTACCAGGCCATCTCGGCCGAGACGATCATCCTCGAAGGCCACAACGGCGACCCGATCCGCGCGTTCTACGCCCGCCCGCAGGGCCCCGGCCCCTACCCCACGATGGTGCTCGTGCACCACATGCCGGGCTGGGACGACTGGTTCAAAGAGATGACGCTCAAGTTCGCCTACCGCGGCTACGCCACCCTCTGTCCCAACCTCTACGAGCGCTTCGGCCACGGCGCGCCCGACGATGTCGCCGCGATGGTGCGCAACGCCGGAGGCGTCCCCGACGAGACGGTCGTCGGCGACATCGACGCCAGCATCCGCTTCCTGAAGGCGCAGCCGAACACGAACGGCAAGACCGGCCTGTGGGGCACCTGCTCCGGCGGCCGCCACAGCTACCTCGCCGCCTGCAAGCTCGACAACGTCGATGCGATCTGCGACCTCTGGGGTGGCGGCGTCGTGATGAGCGCCGACCAGCTCACGCCGGCGCGCCCCGTGGCGCCACTCGACTTCACCGCCGACCTCACCGCGCCGGTCCTCGGCATCTTCGGGAACGACGACGGCTCCCCCTCGCCCGAGGCCGTCGACATCCAGGAGACGGCGCTCAAGGAGCACGGCAAGGAGTACGAGTTCTATCGCTACGACGGCGCCGGACACGGCTTCTTCTACGACCACCGCCCCGCCTACCGGCAGGAGCAGGCCTCCGATGCCTGGCCGAAGGTCTGGGCGTTCCTCGCCCGACATCTAGCCTGAGAGACAGCACCTCGCGTAGCGCGACCCCGTCGAACGACCACCGTCCGAGGAAGGACATCACCATGTGCACGTACGTCGTCGAGAAGACCCCGCTGGCTGGAAGCGGCCGCAACGCCGAGGGCTGGTTCGTCCTCACGGAGGCCAGCGTCTCCTACGACCACCCGTTCCACGCGCCCGTCGAGCACGCCGTGAACATCGACTTCACGAACGAGGCCTCCGGCCCCGGCGCCCGCGTCGCCGTGGAGCTCACCGCCGAGTCCGCCCGCGCCCTCATCGCCGCCATCGAGGAAGCCCTCGAGCGCGGCCAGGAAGCCGAGCGCCGCGAACTCGAAGGCATCGCCCGCTAGCCCATTTCTAACCCCCTCCCCCTTGAGGGGGGAGGGGGGATGAGGGGTGAAGCGGTCGCCAACGACAAAGCCACCGTCACGCCCTCGGACCGCCTCGGTCGGGTCTGCCCCCGACGACGAGCCCTATCGCTCGACCAGCTGCGTCAGCACCCCACCCGTCACCACCGGGTGGATGAAGACCTGCCCCGTCACCGGGTTGCCCTCGCCCGGATCACCGATCAGGCGGACGCCCTTGCTCCGCAGCTCCGCGACTGTCGCGTTCACGTCGTCCACCTTCATCGCCACCAGGTGGATGCTCTCACCCTGCTCTGCGAGACGCTTCGCGATCGGCCCCGCGTCGCCCCAGTTCGTCACCAGTTCGATGTAGTTGTCTGGGAAGCGGAAGAACGCCATCTTCATCCCGCCACGCTCGCTCTCGGAGCGATCGCTCACCGGCATCCCGTAGATCGCCTCGTACTGCGCGATCTTCTCCTCGAGGTCCTTCACGGCGATCACCACGTGGTCGACACCCTTGAACATGCGTCACCTCCTGACGTGCGGGCCGAGGGTACGCGCTTCCCGCGACGGCGCGAGCGCTACAGCCCGCAAGCCAGACAGAGAGGAGTTCGAGGAGACGCGCGAGCGGATCAGCGGCCGGCGGGGGCCTCCCGCGCGGTCACCTGGATCCCGTGACGCGCCAGGAACCCCTCGATCTGGCCGGTGTTCGGCTCTGTCAGCATCGTGCCCCGGTCGAATCCCC
>CAYPYF010000001.1:0-14526 GCA_964414675.1 uncultured Dehalococcoidaceae bacterium | reverse complement strand
CCGGCGGATCGATCGGGTCGAGGCCGTCCTCTGGGGCGATCACGAGCGTCGGGACGGAGGCATGGCCCGTCCACGCGACGACACGGTCGTACGCCCACTCCTCGCGGTGGATGTCGACGAATGCGATCGCGGAAACCTCGTGCCGCTGGAGCCACCACTGGAACCGCGCCATGTCCGGACAGGGGATCGAGGAGCCGTACACGATCAATCGAGCCATGTTCACCCCTCCCTGCCCGCGGGCAGTCTCGCCGATCCGAAACAGCCTGGCGACCTCGCCCGGCCCAGAGCATGGCACGATGGAGCGGCGGAGGACTGCTCTCGCCCGCTGTCCCGGACCTTCCCTCGAGGAATCAGAAGGAACGAGTCAGCACTGCCCGTCACGCCCCCGCCCGCCCGTACCATCTCGTATACGTCATTATTCGCCTCGAATCGACAGCGATCAATAGATCGTCATGTTCATTCATCGTCATATCGTGCTGTACTTGATGCATTCATCTCGTTATTGATTTGCAATGTCAGATATCCCCATATTGCACATGGTTCATCGTAGGGTGAGGGCCGGACGCGAGAGCATGACTCGACCGCGTCCTTTCCGTGCCGCCTCGTTGCGGTGACCCATCTCGGGCTTGGGAAGGACGCGGCGGGCCGATGGCCCGGGCCGCGGAGGGTGCGCGAGGCGCGCCCGCTGCCTCCCACCACCTTGCCTCTCTCGTGCCCCATAACGACAGGCCCCGGCGCTTCGGCGAGGGGCGAGGGACGCCAACAGAGGAGGCCACCCGTGACCCACCCAGAGACGAACCCAGAACTGCACCCGGGCACCGATGCCACCGGGGAGACCATCCTCGGCAGACGCGTCGGACGGCGCACCCTGTTCCGTGGTTTCAGCCTCGCCGGACTCGGACTGGCCGGCGCCGCGATCCTCGGCTGCTCCGATGACGGCGGCGAGGATGGCGACGACGGCGAGGCCGGTGGCGATGGCGGCACGGCGACCGGCAGCGTCCTCGAGCGTGCGCGTCAGCAGGGCTATATCCGCATCGGCTTCGCGAACGAAGCGCCGTACGGATTCGCCAGCGAGACCGGTGAGGTCACCGGCGAAGCGCCCGAGGTCGCCAAGGCGATCTTCGCCGAACTCGGCATCCCGGAGGTGCAGGGCAGCGTGACGACGTTCTCGTCGCTCATCCCCGGCCTCACCGCCGGTCGCTTCGACGTGATCGCCGCGGGGATGTTCATCAACCCCGACCGCTGCGGCCAGATCCTGTTCTCCGACCCGGACTACTGCATCCCGCAGGCCCTCGGCGTGCAGGCCGGCAACCCGATGGGCCTCAACAGCTACGAGGATGTCGCTGACTCCGACGCGAGGCTCGGCGTCCTCGCCGGCGGCGTCGAGGAGGGCTACGCCCGCGACCTCGGCGTCCCGGAGGACCGCATCACCGTCTTCGACGAGGCGCCGAGCCTCGCCGAGGGCCTGCAGGCCGGGCGCGTGGACGCGATCGCGGCGACCAGCCTCTCGATCCGCGCTCAGCTCGACCGCCTCGCGGACTCCAACCTGGAGATGACCGCCGGCTTCACGCCGGAGATCGATGGCGTCCCGCAGCGCGGCTGCGGCGGCTTCGGCTTCCGCAAGGACGACCAGGAGCTCCGCGACGCCTTCAACGACGTGCTCGTCGAGATGAAGGGCTCCAACGCCATCGTCCCGATCACCGAGCAGTTCGGCTTCGGCGAGACGGAGATCAGCGCGGCGGCGGACGTCACCGTGGACGACCTCTGCGAGCCCGCCTCTTAGGAGTGTGACAGGGAATGAAGTAATCCCGCCGCCCTCGGTCGCGTCGCACTCGCGACACGGCTGAGGGTGGAGGGTCTCGACTAGCGGTTGGCGGCGCCGATGCTGGAGTGGAACCTCTGGCGCGCCCTGCTGGACGGCCTGTGGGTCACCGTACAGGTGACCGGCCTGGCCGCCGCGCTGGGCACCTTCCTCTCGATCCTGTCCGGCCTCGCCGGGCTCTCGTCGCGGCGCGCGGTCCGCTGGGCGAACCAGGTCTACGTGGACTTCTTCCGCGGGACCTCGGCGATCGTCCAGCTGTTCTGGATCGTGTTCGCGCTCCCCCTCATGGGCGTCTCGATCTCGCCGTTCGTCGGCGGCGTCATCACGCTCGGGCTCAACATGGGCTCGTACGGCTCGGAGGTCGTCCGCGCCGCGATCCGTGCGGTGCCGCGGGGACAGACCGAGGCCGCGATCGCCCTCAACCTCACCCCGCTCGACCGCATGCGCCACATCATCTTTCCGCAGGCGGCCGTGGCCATGCTGCCGCCCTACGGCAACCTGCTGATCGAGCTCCTGAAGGCGAGCGCGCTCGTCTCGCTCGTGACGCTCTCGGACCTCACGTTCGAGACACAGAAGCTGCGCGTGAACGGGACGGCCTCCACGCCGGTCCTGTTCTCGCTCCTGCTCATGATCTACTTCGTCCTCGCGCTCGCCATCACCGGCGTCGTGCGGGCCGCGGAGTCGTACCTCTCGCGCGGCCTCGAGGTCGGGCGCGGGGCGAGGCGGTCGTCGTGACCTACGACTGGGACTGGCAGTACACATGGGACATCCTGCCAGACCTGCTGGACGGCCTCTGGGTCACCATCCAGGCCACGTTCTTCGGCATCATCCTCGCGATGGCGCTCGGGCTGGTCTTCGCCCTGCTCCGCCGTAGCGAGGTGCGCGCGATCTCATGGCCGACGGCATGGATCGTGGAGTTCATCCGCAGCACGCCGTTGCTCGTGCAGTTGTTCATGCTGTTCTACGTCCTGCCGAGGTACGGCATCCGCATGGACGCCTTCACCACTGGCGTCGTCGCGCTCGGCATCCACTACGGGAGCTATACCTCGGAGGTCTACCGATCCGGCATCGAGGGCGTCCCGCGCGGGCAATGGGAAGCCTCCACCGCGCTCAACCTCAGCACGGCCACCACGTGGACACGCGTGGTGCTCCCGCAGGCCATCCCCGTGGTCATCCCGGCGCTCGGCAACTACCTGATCGCGATGTTCAAGGAGGTCCCCCTCCTCGCCACGATCACGGTGCTCGACGTGCTCGGCGAGGGGCGCGCGGCCTGCACCCGCTCATTCCAGTGCGTCGAGCCCTACACGATGGTCGGCGTGCTCTTCCTCGCGATCTCGATCCCCGCGTCCGTCTTCGTCCGCCAGCTGGAGGTGCGCCTTGCCAGACAACCCTGATGCTCCCGCGCGTGTGCCGTCCAGCCTCGCCGCCGCTGCCGGCGACGACCTGGACGGCGCGAATGTGCGCTTCAACCAGGTCACGAAGCAGTTCGGCGACCTCGTCGTGCTGGACCGCCTGGACATGGAGGTCGCCCCGGGCGAGAAGGTCGTGATCATCGGGCCGTCCGGCTCGGGCAAGACGACGATCCTGCGCGTCCTCATGACGCTGGAGCGCCCGGAAGGTGGCACCGTCGAGGTCGGCGGCGAGCACCTCTACCACGAGCAGCGGAACGGCCGCCTCGTCCCCGCGTCCGACCGGCACATCCGCCAGGTGCGCCGGAAGATCAGCATGGTCTTCCAGCACTTCAACCTCTTCCCGCACATGACCGCGCTGGACAACGTCGCGTTCGCACCGCGCAAGGTGCTCGGACTCTCACGCGACGAGGCGAACGAGCGCGCCACGAACCTCCTGAGCGTCGTCGGGCTCGGCGACAAGGTCGGCGAGCACCCCTCGCGGCTCTCGGGCGGCCAGAAGCAGCGGGTCGCGATCGCGCGCGCCCTCGCGATGGAGCCGGAGGTGATGCTCTTCGACGAGGTCACGTCCGCCCTCGACCCGGAGCTCGTGGGCGAGGTCCTCGGCGTCCTCCGCGACCTCGCGGAGAACACGAACATGACCATGCTCCTGGTCACCCACGAGATGGGGTTCGCGAGGGAGATCGGCGACCGCGTGGTGATGTTCGATGGCGGTCGCGTCGTCGAGCAGGGGCCGCCCGCGCAGATCTTCAACCACCCACAGGAACAGCGGACTCAGGACTTTCTCCATGCCGTCCTCGATCGCGACTAGTGCGTCCGCCGCGGCATCCGATAGTGGATCGATGGTGGCGTGCGCGGCTCCGCTATCGATTCCGTGGCAAACCGCTCGCAACGGGCGTTACGGGGTTGTCTCGCGGAGGTCACGCGATAGGGTGGGGAAGCCAGAGACGGGCGTCGAGGTGAACAGGTTCATCTCCGCTCGGCGCCTGCCGGCTGATGTCTGTGGGTGCCTGCAAGGCGAATGTCTGCATCACACCAGGCAGCGGGAAGGAACGTGCGAGCCATGACGCTCTCGCGTACTGGGTCTTCGCGTACCCCGGGGGATGGCCCCTTCGACGGCGAGACCATCAAGGTCAGACGCTCGCGGCTGGAGTACGGCGACGGCGGCGCGATGTGGCGACTCGCGCGGGAGTCGGGCGTCCTCGAAGACAACGCCGAGTACACCTACCACATGTTCTCGCACTTCTTCGGCGAGACCTCCACGGTCGCCGACCTCGACGGGAAGGCCGTCGGTTTCGTCGCGGGCTTCCGCCCGCCGTACCGGCAGGACAGCCTGTTCGTCTGGCAGATCGCGGTCGCCGAGGAAGCACGCGGGCGCGGCCTTGCCGCCGCCATGCTCCACGGCCTGGTCCAGCGCCTCAGCCCTCGTATCCACTACCTGGAGGCGACGGTGACGCCCGACAACGAGGCGTCGATGCGCACCTTCCGCAAGATCGCACGCGACCTGGACACCTCGGTCACCGAGGAAGTCCTGTTCCCGGGGAACCGTTTTCACGGTCCCTCTCATGAAGACGAAATGCTGTTCCGCATTGGGCCTATCGACCCGGTCCACGTGGCGGAACACGCGAAGCAGATTGCCGCTGCGGGCAACAGGAACCTGGTGATCGAGTCATGAGTTACGCACCGAACGACCTTCAGACCTTCGAGACCATCGAGTCCGGCGTGCGGTCCTACATCCGCCAGTGGCCGGCGGTCTTCACGACCGCCCGGGGCCACCAGCTCTGGGACGAGGAGGGCAAGGAGTACCTGGACCTCTTCGCCGGGGCGGGCACCCTGAACTACGGGCACAACCATCCCGTCCTCAAGGAGGCCCTCCTGGAATACCTCACGGGCGACAACATCACGCACAGCCTGGACATGGGCTCGACCGCCAAGCGGGCGTTCCTCGATCGATTCGACGAGCTCATCCTGAAGCCCCGAGGCCTGGACTACGTCGTCCAGTTCCCCGGCCCGACCGGCACGAACGCCGTGGAGGCCGCGCTGAAGCTGGCCCGCAAGGTCACCGGGCGCGAGTGGATGGTCTCGTTCACCAACGCCTTCCACGGCATGACCCTCGGCGCGCTCGCCGTCACCGGGAACGACATGAAGCGCGGCGGCGGCGGGGTCCCGCTCCAGTACGCGACCTCGATGCCTTACGACGGCTTCTTCGACGACGAGCGGGCGATTGGCGCCATCGACTACCTCCGCATGTTCCTCTCGCAGGACGGCTCCGGGCTGGACGCCCCCGCGGCGTTCATCGTCGAGACCGTCCAGGGCGAGGGCGGCGTGAACGTGGCGAGCATGGAGTTCCTCCGTGACCTCCGCCGCACCGCCACGGAGTACGGCGCGCTGCTCATCGTGGACGACATCCAGATGGGGAACGGCCGCACCGGCAAGTTCTTCTCGTGGGAAGACGCCGGCATCGAGCCGGACATCGTCTGCATCTCGAAGTCGATCAGCGGATACGGGCTTCCGATGTCCCTCACCCTCTTCAAGCGCGAGCTGGACATCTGGGGCCCTGGCGAGCACAACGGCACGTTCCGCGGGAACAACCCGGCGTTCGTCACCGCCACGAAGGCGCTGGAGACCTTCTGGACCGACAACACACTCACGCACGAGGTCGGCGAGAAGGCGAAGGTGCTCGGCGCGCGCCTCGAGACGATCGCGGGTGCCTACCCGGAGGCGCGCGTCACCGTCCGCGGCCGGGGCCTCATCCAGGGCCTGCACTGCGACGTCGAGGGCCTCGCGCAGGACGTCATCGAGGAGGCGTTCCGCCGTGGCGTCATCGCGGAAACGTCCGGCCCCACCAGCGACGTGGTGAAATTCCTCCCGTCGCTGACCATCCCCACGGACGAACTGCTCCGCGGGACCGACATCATCGAAGAGTCACTGCAGGCCGTCCTCAACGAGCGAGGCCTGCGGTCCAGGACCCTGACGGCAGCCGGGAGGTAGAGCGTGATTGTCCGAAACATCCAGGACCTGCATGGCACTGACCGGGACGTCGCCCACGGCAACTGGGTGAGCCGCCGCTTCCTCCTCGCAAAGGACGGCGTCGGCTTCTCGGTGAACGAGACCACCATCAGCGCCGGGACGGAGACGCCCATGTGGTACAGGAACCACACGGAGGCGGTCTACTGCGTCGGCGGCGAGGGCGAGATCGAAGACCTCACGGACGGCACCGTCTACCCGATCACGGACGGCACGATCTACGTCCTCAACGGCCACGAGAAGCACGTCCTGCGCGCCCGCACGGAGCTCCGCCTCGTCTGTGTCTTCACCCCGCCGCTCACCGGCCGCGAGGTCCACGACGACGAGGGCGCCTACCCGCTCATCGTCGAGAGCGCGTCGGAAGTCGTCGCCACGGAGTCCTGACACCTGCTTTACCAGATCATGGGCCTACCAGATCAGGCGGTCCGCCTCTTCGTCACCCTGCTCCGGTGGCACCTCAAGCGGAGCCTCGGCCGGCAGCCAGAGGGTGAACTCGGCGCCGTCACCGGGCTCGGACCGGACGGTGAGCGTCCCGCCGAGGCGGTGCGACAGGCGTCGCGAGAGGAACAGGCCGAGCCCCAGGCCGCCGCCACCACTCGTCCCGCCGGTGGCGCGATAGAAGCGCTCGAAGATCCGGTCGCGGTCGGCCGGCTGGATGCCGGGCCCCTGGTCGCGGACGCGGACGGCGTAGCCGGTGCGTTCGGTCTCGACGGTGACGTCCACGGGTTCGGCGGTCCCCGCGTACTTCAGCGCGTTCTCCATCAGGTTCTGCACGATGCGACGGACGTACCGCTCGTCGGACTCCACCACCGCGTCGTCCTCACCGTTGCGGCGGAAGGTGGCGCCGGCGCGCTCCCGGGAGAGGCGTCCCGCCTCCTCGTCGATGATCTGCCGCAGCAGCACCGGCTCGGAGACGAACTCGCGCTGCCGCTCCAGGTTCGCGACGTCAAGCACGATGTTCACGATGTCGCGCATCCGGCGCGCCTCCTGCGCCAGCAGGATGATCTCCTCGGCGTAGGCCTCGTCCACCTCCAACCGCCCCGTCTGCAGCGACCGCTCGAGGCGGTTACTGAAGCCGACCACGCTCGTCAGCGGGCTGCGCAGCTCGTGCGAGATCATCGAGAGGGCGTCGTGCCGCTGACGCTCGTCGGCGACCTCGGTGGAACGGTCGCGGAAGACCAGCGCGGTGCCCTCGTCCGCGGATGTGCCCGCGACGGGGGCGGTGGTGACGGCGACCGGGACGAGGTTGCCGCGGATGTCCACCAGGTGGTCGCGGCCGACGAACGGACGCTGGTATCCCAGCGAACGCCGCAGCGGGCTCGCGGACGGCGCATCAAGCACGCCGCCGGGAAGCAGCGCGTATACGTTCTGCTTCATCAGGGAGTGGACGGGGTAGCCCAGGATGTCCGCGGCGGCGTTGTTCCCGTAGACGATCCGGCCGGACCGTTCGACGACGAGCACGCCGAACCCGGTCGCTTCCATCATCGCGAGAAACCGGGCCTGCGCGGTCTGCGCTGCGCTGCGGGCACGCCGCTCGCTCACGAGCGCGAGGATCGCAACCGCGAGGGTACCCGCTACCAGGCCCACCGCGATGGAGGGCATCGTGTCCGGTATCAGAGCGTCGCTCCGATCGTGCTGCGACCCGCAAACACGTTCGCACACATCGGCGAGTTCCTGCACTTGCTGAGGCATTATGATGGATTACGGGGCGGACCGATGATGAACGCAGAGAGTGACCAGCAGTGACTGACCCGATTCGTCCCGTCATCCTTGTCGCTGACGACGATCCCTCGATCCTGAAACTCGTCCGTCTTCAACTCGTCGAAGAAGGCTTCCGCCCCGTCACCGCCGAGACCGGTGAAGAGGCGATCCAGAAAGCGATCGACGATCGTCCGGACCTCGTCGTCCTGGACCTCATGCTCCCCGACATCTCGGGCTTCGAGGTCCTCAACCGCCTGCGGGAGCGCGGCCCGATCCCCGTCATCGTCCTGACCGGAAAGACGCGTGACAGCGACAAGATCCGCGGCCTGGAGATGGGCGCGGACGACTACATCCCGAAGCCCTTCAACCCGGAGGAATTGGCCGCCCGCATCCGCGCCGTCCTCCGCCGGGCGCGCCAGACCACGGCCGGCTCCGACGAGCCCATCCGCGTCGGCCCGCTTGTCATCGACATCGAGCGCCGCGTCGTGGAGCGCGAGGGAGAGCTCGTCCCGCTGACGCGGACCGAGTGGAACCTGCTGGAGGTCCTGGTCCGCAACCAGGGCAAGGCGCTCATGAACCCGGAGATCCTCGGCAAGGTCTGGGGCCCCGAGTACATCGACGACCTTCAGTACCTCCGTGTGTGGATCTCACGTCTACGGCGAAAGCTGGAGCCGGACCGGCCCGACGAGTCGATCATCCGCACGTTCCCGGGCATGGGGTACATGTTCCGCGACATCGAGGCGGAAGACCGCTCCCGCGAGGACGCGCAGGGCGACTCCGCGGAGCGAAGGGCTCAGGACGAGGCGACGGCCGAGGCCTGACCCCTCAGGACTTGCTACGGATCGCCTCGATCAGTTCGCCCTTACGCATCTGACTGCGGCCAGAGACGCCTAACTGGCGCGCGCGGTTGTACAACTCGTCCCGGGTGCGATCTTCAAGCGCGTTGTTCGGGTTCCCGGTCCCGGACGTCCGCTTGTTCTCGGTGCGGCCTTCCTCGCGACGGCGCTTGTTCACCGTCCGCGCGGCGATCTCCTGGGCACGGTCCTCGGAGCGACCTCGCTCCTTCGCGCTCTCCTTGATCTCCTCGTACTGACGTTCGTCCTTCGCGCTCCAACGGTTGCGGGGCATCGGGGACTCCTCTCGATGGTTCGGTTGAAGTGTGAGTCGCCCTCCCTACCAGCGGCGCAACACCAGCGCGGCCGCGCTCGCAGGCCTGTATCAGTGACGCACCTGCCGATGACAGGGTGAGCCGTCCCGTCGCGCCGCGACGCGTCCACATTCACTTGCGTCCGATCGAGGGTTTAACCGCAGGTTCTTCGGAAACCCTCGCCGCGCGCCGATAGTCACGGAGAACGCAGCGGGTGGGGGCGGGGATCCATGAGCCAGGACTTCATGCTCGGGCGGGCCTCACAGGCGGCCCAGACCGTGCTGGACGAGCTCGCCACCCGCACCACGCCGATCCCCGGGACGATGACCTGCGCCGAGGTGGAGCGGCTCCTCGCGAGAGACGACGGGCGTACCTCGCTCGTCGCGGTGCGCTCGGACGGGCGACCGTTCCTCGTGGAGCGGCTCTCGTTCATGCATGCGATGGCGGGGCCGGTCGGGTACGGGCGGATGCTCCACCATGACCGCCAGGTCCAGGACGTCCTGCGGGGCGACTCCCTCGTGATGCCCGCCAGCACCACCGTCGGCAACGCCGTCCGCCAACTGCTGACGCGGCCGGCGGAGGACCGCTTCCGGGACCTCGTGGTGGAGTTCGCGGACGGCACCTTCGGACTGCTGGAGGCGACCCGCCTCCTGGAGCGCATGGCGGAGCTGAACGCCCGCGCCGCCCTGCACGACCCGCTCACCGGGCTGGCCAACCGGGCGCTCCTGATGGAGAGCCTGGAGGCGGCGCTCGGCTCCGGTGAGGTCTGGGTCGCGCTCATCTTCGTGGACCTGGACCGCTTCAAGGTCATCAACGACGGCCTGGGCCACGAGGCTGGCGACGCCCTTCTCACCACGATCGCGGACCGCATCCGCCGCACCGTCCGTGACCGAGGGCTGGCGACCCGCCTCGGCGGGGACGAGTTCGCGATCGCGATCCAGGGCGAGGGCGAGGCCGACCTCGCGGACCTCGCCGAGGCGCTCGTCGTCGAGCTCGTGGAGGTCGTCCGCAGTCCGATCACCGTCGCGAACCGCCAGGTGGTGCCGTCCGCGTCGGCCGGGGTGGCCCTCGCCGGCCCGGGCGAGGACTCCGGCGGGCTCCTGCGCCGCGCCGACATCGCGATGTACCAGGCGAAGCGCGCCGGTGGCAGCCAGTTCCGCCTCTTCCGGGGCGAGCAGGACCACGCCGCCCAGCGGCGCCTGGACATCGAGATCTGGCTACGCCACGCCTTTACCGGGGGCGGGCTGCGGGTGGCGTATCAGCCGATGGTCGAGCTGCACTCCGGCCGGCTCGAGGGCTTCGAGGCCCTCGTGCGGGGCAACCACCCGCAACTCGGCCCCCTGAGCCCGGCGGACTTCCTCCCCGTCGCCGCCGAGATCGGCTTGATGCCAGAGGTGGACGCGTGGGTGATGGAGGAAGGCCTCCGCCAGTGCGCACGCTGGCGCCGTCGAGGCGCGAATGACCTGCTGCTGTCGGTGAACCTCTCCTCGCAGACGCTCGCGCGCCCGCAGAGCCTGGACCGGTTCGAGGTGCTGATCGAGCGCAGCGAGGTGCCCGCCGACCGCCTGCTGCTTGAGATCACCGAGAGTGAGGCGCTCAACGACCTCCCCACCACGGAGGCGTTGCTCTACGGCATGCGCGACCTGGGCGCGCGCATTGCGATCGACGACTTCGGCACGGGCTACTCGTCCCTCGCCCAGCTCGCGACGCTTCCGATCGACGTACTGAAGATCGACCAGCGCTTCGTCCGTCAACTGGGTGCAGACGCCCGCAGCGAGGAGATGATCCGGCTCATCGTCTCGCTCGCCCACGGGATGCGCGCCACGACCGTCGCGGAGGGCATCGAGCTGAGCGAGCAGGTGCTGGCGCTGGTCGGGAGCGGCTGCGAATCAGGACAGGGGTTCCTCTACGCGCCCGCGCTCTCCGAGGACGACGCGCTCGCCCAGGTGGAACTCGCGATCGCCGGCGAGCGGCTCAGGCCTGCCGCGCAGGCCGCGTAGCCGCATCGAGGTCTGCTAGACTAGGTTCGCGCGCAGGAACGCCAGCGCTCCCGGCAGTTGCGGCGCGTAGTCGGCGTGGTCGCCGTCGTACCAGTGGACCTCCTTCGGCCCGGCCAAGGCTGCGTGCAGCCGCTCGGCGGGCTCCCGCCCTCGGACGGTGCGGTCGTGCTCGCCGTTCACGAGGTACTTCGGGAGGTGCCCGGTCCAGGGCGCGAACGTGATGGGGTCAGTCAGCACGTTCACGAGCGCCTCGTCGCCCGCGAGGTTGGCGAAGTCCGTGCCCTCGACCACGAAGCGGGAGTAGTCCCCGCTCCCACCGACGAACAGCGAGGCAGCGCGGACGCGCCGATCGAGGGCGATGAACGGCACACCGATGCGCGTCCCCATGGAAACGCCGTGGTAGCCGATCGCATCGGGCTGCACGTCGCGGCGGGACTGGAGGTAGTCCACGGTGCGCATCAGGTCCTGGACCGCCTGCATGCGCTGGTCGCGCGTACGAAACAGGAGGTCGGGGCGGTTCGGCACCAGCCGGCCACGGTTGTCGGGGCTCTCGCGCGATCCGAACCCGTACGCGTCCACGACGACCGTCATGAGGCCGCTCGCGGCCCACTCCACCGCCACCGGCTCCGGATTATCCGGGGTCGCAGTCACGTTCCGGTGACGCCCGCTGGGGGTGGACCCATGCTGCACGATGACCGCCGGGAACGGACCGTCGCCCGCGGGCTTCACGATCGTCGCCAGCACGCGCTCGTCGTGCGTCGACCCGAACGTGACGCGCTCCCGCACGATGTCCGTCCTCGCCGTGCGCGTCGCGAGGTCGATCGCCGGCTCGGGTTCGGAGGTTGCGAGGAGCGGGAGCGTGCGGTCGTAGGCGTACAGGTGGCGCACCAGCGCCTCTGAGATCTCCATCGTGCCCTCCTCGCGTCCAGCCCTCGAAACGCCGCGAGTGTACGCGCGCTCGATCCTCGCGAGGGGGCCGCAGAGTACGTGCGGGTCCGCAGTGGCACGCACAACGGGTACCGGGTGTTTCACGTGAAACATTTGTTCTGATACCTCGGCCCGCCGACCTGCCTCCACTCCAGGGACGCAAGCGGGGGATGCGTTGCGTCCCGATGCCGACACCTGACGGCCGCCGCGAGCGTGTTAGCGGCCCAACCGAACGCCGAAACATCCCCGAAAACTCGGGGCGATCGTGATGGCGTTCACAACGCGCTAAGAAATCGCCACTGCTTCAGACAGTTGCTACCGGCGCATAACAGCGGCCCATGCAGCCCGCGTGGCGGCTCTTACGAATTCATATGTTTCCGGTGGACGCGCCTGGGATGGCCTTCTGAACGCGAGCGTTTTACGACGCCTCCTCGTTCCCCTGAACAGAAGCCCTCGACGACGGCCGCGATGAACCTTCAGAGCGCCCTCTCGGGGAACAGCGGGAATCAGTACTTGTCCCCGACCAGTACGGGACGGTTTTCGCGAAATGTCGGCATGGGCCAGAGGCCCGCAGACAAGAGGAGCGAATCAATGGAAGGCAGAACAGCCTCAGTAGTTCGGCCCAGACATCTCGGCTGGATGATCGCCCTGGCAGGCCTCGTGGCCATGCTGGGATTCACGCTGTCGATGGGTCAGGTCCGGGCGGAAGATCCGGACGCGCAGGCCTCGATCGACCTGGACCTGAACCTCGGCGACGGCACGGCCAACGGAACAATTCACGGCCTCATCGACCTCGGCTTCGACGATGCCGCTGGGTACGCGACCGTCAACCTGTCGCTCCTCTCGGGCGGCGACGCCGACTCCACGACCCGCGACCTGCTCGACCCGATGGTCGATGACGTCGACGCGTGCATCTTCTGCGACGACGCGGTGTCCGAGGCGCACCTGACTGGTGGTGACGTCCTGGATGGCACGCAGGCCGACGCCTGCATCATCGGCGACTGCGTGGGTGGCGCGTCCACCGGCGTGTTGCACAGCACGATCGTGGGCGGCGAGGACAGCTTCGTCGAGGACACGACGGCAGAGATCTGCGTCTTTGCGGACTGCTACCCCGACGAGTCAGCCGCCGGCCGCATCCTGGTGGACAGCCGGGACAACGATGTCCTGGGCGACACCGCCGCGGACATCTGCATCCTGGGCGACTGCTCGGGCAATGGCGACCTCGACGGGATCGTGGGCACGATCGGCTCTGACCAGGGCGTGGCGGATGGCACCTCGGTAGACGCCGAGATCTGCATCCTCGCGGACTGCGATGGCGCGGGCGGTGAGACCGGCGAGCAGGCGATCTCGAACGAGACCCCTCCAGGCTCGGGTGGCCCGACCGACGATGACTCCGACATCCCATTCGGCGACCCGGTGGGCGACCCGACGACGGGCGGCGGGGACGACTCGACGGCGAACCAGGACCCGAGCGGCGATGAGCAGGGCTCGTCGCAGCAGCAGGGGCTGCCCCTGGCCGGCTTCGGCCCGATGGCGGACATGGGCTACGCGCTGCCTCTGACGGCGCTCTTCCTCCTCGGCGCTGCGTGGGTAGCGGGTGCGTACCTCATCCGCCGGCACGGGTAGGATCTGCAGGATGGCCCGACGACAGTCGGTCCTCCTCCTGGCGCTCACCGCGATCGTGATCGCGGTGGGTGCCTGGCTCGTGCTTCCGTCAGGAGGTTCGCTCCCCGCGGGACTCCAGACGGATGCATGGGCCCCTGGCGCGTCCGCCGGCGACGCGGATGTGGTCGCCGACACGAACGAAGCGGCCGCGCGTGCGACCGAGGCCGCCGAGGCCTCCGGGATGCGGATCCGCATCCCCGCCATCGACGTCGACGCCCCGGTCTCTCGCCTGCGCCCGGACGACGACGCAGCCCGCCTCCCGGCTCCCGATGCGCCCTCGCTGGTGGGCATCCTGCGGGGCGCCGTCGGGAGCTCCGGCGACCACGCCCTGCTGGTGGGGCACCTCAACTGGCACACCGGCGAGCCGGCGGTCTTCGAGCATCTGACCGATGTCGCCGTCGGCGACACAGTGATCCTCGAACAGCGCGGCGAGGAACGGGCCTACCGGGTGACCTCGGTGCGTGACGTGGACGCGTTCATGACATCGCTGCAGGACGTGCTCGGCAGCGGCGCACGCGACACGATCACGCTGATGACGTGCACCGGCGAGTTCCTGTGGAACGTGGGCGCGTACGCGGAACGACGGATCGTGCTCGCGGTCCGCGTCGAGGTGTAGCCCGCGAGGCTCCTCGCGGCACCCGATTCGCTCAACGCGATCTTCACATTGATCTTCGGAGCAGCCGTCAGCGCATAACGTGTCGTGTCCGTATCCTCGAAGGACACCCCCGACCAACTTTCGGACGACACATGACCACGAACGCTCCCGCGAGCGCCGCTACTGGCGAGATCGCGTCCCGCACGGACCTGCGCAATGTGGCGATCATCGCC